>DATISI010000373.1:0-3836 GCA_035581745.1 Clostridiaceae bacterium | reverse complement strand
CCTGCCTTATTTGATCATATGACTCCACAAACCCCTGACGATGTCATAATATAGATAGTATATGAGGAGGAGAGAGATGAAACTTGGAATTGTAAGTGTGACCCTGAACGCAGTGAATCCCCTCGTCCAGTTCCTGCATTCCGAACATGGAGAGATCGAATATCTCAACTACCTGGATTCGGGACTGATTGAACGCGTGAACAGAGACAAATCGATTTCGGATACCAGCATGGAAAGGATGAAGACACTGATCCGGAATGCCAAATCTGACGGTGTGGATGGCGTGCTTCTGACCTGCACGGTCTTTTCCCCTTATGTGGAGGATTTTTCAGCGGAGATCGGCATCCCGGTCATCGCTGCGGACAGGGCCATGATCGAGCTTGCGCTGGATTCGGGCAGGAAGACCGCGATCCTCTATACCTTCCCGTCTACCCGTACATCTACCCTCAGCCTGATCCAGAACGTAGAAACCAGCAGAGGGGAGAAACTCGACCATGAACTAGTCTTTGTCGAGAACGCTTTCGAAGCGCTCCAGAAAGGCAGCCACGACCTTCACGACCGCCTGATTGCGGACAAGGTGAGTACCCTACACGAAAGCTTCGGGCTCATCGTCCTCGCCCAGATCTCCATGATTGGGGCGACAAAGCTTATCGAGCGGGATACCCCTGTCCTCACGAGTCCTTCAAGCGCACTGAGCGCATTAAGAATAAGATTGAAAGCAAAGGAATAGAAGCGTATGAATGAATTATTGTTAGGCTGCATCGCAGACGATTTTACGGGAGCCAGCGACCTTGCCTCCTTCCTGGTGAATGAAGGGATCAGCACCCTCCTCTTCAACGGGATACCAGAAACGGATGACATCGGAGAATCCGCGGATGCCATCGTCATCGCACTCAAGACCAGGACACTTGAAACGTCAGTCGCCGTTGCGGAAAGCCTTGCCGCACTCGACTGGCTAAGGAAGCATCATGCGGAACGGATCTACTTCAAGTACTGCTCCACTTTCGACTCCACCCGTGAGGGAAATATCGGCCCTGTGGCTGATCGGGTCCTCGAAACCCTCGGAATACCTTTCACCGTGCTCTGCCCTTCCCGTCCTGCCAATGGCAGGACGGTGAAGGATGGGCATCTTTTTGTCAACGGCGTCCCCCTGCACGAGAGTTCCATGAAGGACCATCCCCTGACGCCCATGTGGGATTCGGACCTGACAAGCCTCATGGGGGCACAAAGCAGATACCGGAGTCATGTCCTTACCTCGAAGGATCTTGAAGGCACAAAAGAACTGATCCTCGCCAGGGTCATGGAGTTCGGAAAGGGTCAGGAACATTTCTACATCGTCCCGGATTTTGTTGAATCCTGGCACGGGGAGAAAATCATAGACACTTTCGGAGACCTTCCTGTCCTTACAGGCGGCTCCGGACTGATGGAAGCTCTGGGGAAAGACCTGCTCAAACAAAAAGGCGCAGTCAGCCAGAGATGCGTGAGCGGAACCCGCGGCCCTGGAATCATCCTTGCTGGAAGCTGTTCCGTGGCCACCCTCTCGCAGATCGACAACTTCCTTGTCTGCAACAAGGGGCCTTCCTTGAAACTTGACCCGATGAAGGTCATGACAGGAGAAATGGGTCCCCAGGAGATTTCCGGATTCATCCGGGAAAACCGAGGCTGCGACATCCTGGTCTACAGCTCGGAATCCATCGAGAAAGTCAGGAAGGTCCAGGGATATGGGCCTGGTGAGGTCTCCGAAAGACTTGAGGCCCTCATGTCCATGGCCGCTGAGGAAGCCCTGCACCAGGGGTACACGCGCATCATCGTGGCAGGAGGCGAGACCTCCGGAGCCGTCACAAGGAGCCTGGGTTTCCACCGTTACCGTATCGGCGAGAGCATCGCTCCCGGTGTTCCCATCATGGTCCCCTCCGAGAATCCGCTGATCAGGCTTGTCCTGAAGTCTGGAAATTTCGGGGACGAGACCTTCTTCACCAAAGCACTTGAAAAAACAAGGAGGGACAGCAAATGGATGACATCCTGAAACAGAAACTGGACGACGCCGTATGGATCGCACACACCCTTTACGCCACCGGAAAAGTCTCCGGATCCACAGCGAACATGAGCTTCAGACATGAGGGTAAGGTCTACATCACGGGGACAGGAACCTCTTTCGCAAGACTCACCGCAGCGGATTTCGCAGAAGTCGATTCTGAAGGTGAAGTCCTTGGCCGGGTCAAACCCAGCAAGGAGCTCGTCCTGCATACCCTCCTCTATCAGAATGACGAGGACATCCATGCCGTCCTTCATACGCACAGTTTCTATTCGACCCTCTGGTCCTGCCTGGAACATGATGACCCCTGTGATGCGATTCCCGCTTATACGCCTTATCTAAAGATGAAGCTTGGAGATATCGCTCTGGTTCCGTATGCCAGGCCGGGTTCGGCTGAGCTGTTCAGCCTATTCCAGAATGCCCTGACCGACGCCAGAGGCTACCTGCTGCAGAACCATGGTCCTATCGTGGGACACACCGACCTGCTTTCCGCCTTATTCGCTCTTGAAGAACTGGAAGAAAGCGCCAAGATCGCGTGGCATCTCAGAGGCGAGCAAGCTAAAAGAATCCAGACCTGATCATGCTAATTGGTGAGGATCCTCCAGTCCAGCCAGCGGAGTGCTGGAGATCCGATGACCTAACCAATCAATTCCTACCAGAGCCAGCGATACGATAAAAATTAAAAATCCCAGGAACAGAAGGTCTTAATCTGTTGCTGGGATTCCGTTTTTCTATAGGATATTAATGTGTGAGTCTTGCCGATTCATTGTCTGGATGCGTCTTAAAGCAGTCCAAGAATCGGGAAGAGGAAGAATACACCACAGATGATCACACCGCCTAGAAGAAGTGTGATGACACAGTAGCCCATGATGTCTCTGGCACTGAGTCCTGCGATTCCGAGTGCTGGAAGTGCCCAGAAAGGCTGGATCATGTTCGTCCAGGAATCTCCCCATGCGATGGTCATCGCGGTGATGTTCGGTGCGATTCCAAGGGCTGCGCCCGCAGGCATCATGATTGGAGCCTGTACCGCCCACTGTCCTCCACCTGAAGGAACGAAGAAGTTGACGATTCCTGCGCTGAGGAAGGAGAAGAGTGGGAATGTGGTTGCTGTAGAGATGTTGACAAATCCCATGGAGATCACGCCTGCAAGGGATCCGCCTGTAGCCGCGTTCACGCCTGTCATCATGCCCATGATTCCGGCATAGAACGGGAACTGGATGATGATGCCGGCTGAGGACCTTGCGGAATCCTCGATCGCGTCGATGTAGCGTTTGATGTCGCCATGGAAAAGGAGGCCTAAGGAAAGGAAGACAAGATTGACCAGGTTGAGGTCAAGGTTGAATCCTCTTGTCGCGAATGTCCAGATGATGAAGCTGAAGGAGAGGAGCAGGGTGAGGATCCACAGGATCCTGGAATGCTCAAGCTTTTCTGCCGGTGTCGATGGATGATATTCTTTCACCATTGGCTCGACGAGAAGTTCAGGATCAACCGTCACGGTGTTCTCTTTCGAGGGAATCATCGCATAGCAGACGAGCGGGATTCCAATGAGAAGAAGCGCGACGATGGTCAGGTTGAAGTTCGAGAAGATTGTCATGGACGTCGGGATTGCCGCTGTCACAGCACCTGCAGTCTGAGCGCCCAATGTCTCCGGTGTTCCGCCTGCAAGCAGGAGTGGAATGGACCCCGAAACTCCGCCGTGCCAGATCAGGAAGCCTGAGTAAGCAGTAGCGATAAGCAGTCTGTAATCCAGTCCCTTCACCTGTCTTGCCATCTCACGTGCAAGCAGTGCGCCGACAACCAG
>DATISI010000372.1:0-3609 GCA_035581745.1 Clostridiaceae bacterium | reverse complement strand
CTCCGCTCCGCCAGAGACGGCGTACGCGTTCAGCAGCTGTGGGGAGACAAGCGTGATACCTAGGATGATACCGAGAATCTGTGTCGTACCGAATTTCCTTGTCACCGACCATACGATACCGACAGGCAGGAAGTGGAAGATTGCTTCACCGATCAGCCAGAGGAAGGAATTCACACCATTCCAGAAGACTGAGGTCGCGACGAGGGTCTGGGTTCCGCCATTGAGCAGAGGCACCTCACCGATCAGGTTCCTGAATCCGAGGATCAGACCACCGACGACAAGCGCTGGGATGAGTGGAGCGAAGATTTCCGCAAGGCTTGCGAGCACCTTCTGTACTGGGCTCATGTTCTGTTTCGCCTGCTGTTTCACCTGGTCCTTGGACACGCCTTCGACACCGGAGACCGCAGAGAAATCGTTGTAGAAATTCGCGACATCATTGCCGACGACGACCTGGAACTGTCCGGCCTGGGTGAAGCTTCCCTTCACGCTCTTCAGGGCCTCGATTTCCGGGATTTTGGCAATGGAGGGGTCATTCAGGACAAACCTCAGCCTGGTCACACAATGCGACACCGCGCTGATATTTTCCTTACCCCCGACGAGTTCGAGCAACTGTTTGGCTTCTTCCGTGTACTTTCCCATGATTTCCTCCTTTTTAACCTGTACGTACAGGTTCATTAGCCTAAATATAACCTGTACGTACATGTCTGTCAATACGTTTACATGGTTCTAGTTAAAATTTACACAATCATCAAAATTCCCGAAAAATCCTATCTTTCGGCTGATGATTTCCCTTGAAAAACCTGTAGTTTTGACCGAAGTATCAATGAGCGAGAATCCTCTCCCAATCAGGACTTTCTGCGCCCATCTTCCAGGGCTTTGCCTCACGAGGTGATTTTCAGATAAAGGATGTCCGCATCGATGGACTTCTTTTCAGATTGTTTCCCTCCGGTCCCTACCTTTCCCTTTGTGCTCCCGGTCCAGATCATCTTATCCTTTGAACTGGATTCATAAAAAAAGGAAAAGGTGGAAGCTCCGCTTTTTCCAGATTGCCTTTTCCTTATGACACCCGTTTCCGCCAGTCAGGTTCTCTTTCTCCCCATTGGGCATGGCCTTCCTCCGTGTCGCCGATTTTCCTGTCTTCGTCTTTTAGACTTCACCCTCCCAAGTCCCCTTCCCTCCATATCCCGTCATTTCCTTCCACGTGGGAATCCGGTCTTGCGGGGCCACAGGGCCTTCCTATCGTGCTCCTGTCTTGACATCCGGTATCCCTTCTCCATCAGGAACCTGTCCAGGATGATGGAAACATGGTCATCCAGCTTGAAGCTGCCAGCTTTCGCATGGCCATTCTCCGCGATCCGCTCTCTTTCCTCGTCATGGGAAAGATAATAGTCGACCCGGTCAAAGAGGTTTCGGATCTGGAATTCCCCATAATCCACCCCTGGCACGAAGGGGTAGGAATCCGCCATCCTTTCGGAAAGGACAAATTTCTTGTTGCTCATGTATTCATAGATCCTTGGGGACTCGAACACCAGGGAGTGGTCAAAATGGATATTCAGGCAGATCTTGCTGGACAGGATGCCTCTCCCTTTCTCCTCCCCCCAAAGGTTCCTGACCTGAGGATAGAGCCGATACCTTTCTCCAAGGGCTTTGAGCAATTTTTCACGCCTGCCCCGGACCCCGATGGGACTGCCTGCAAAAAAAAGGTCATAGGGTTCAGGTGTGACCTTCTCCAGATTCCCATACTTCATCTGACTGAAACTGCAATGCGGAAGGAAGAAGACCCGCTCATACCGCTCCCTGAGGAACCTGTAGGAGGATGGAGACCATTCGAAAATGAAATCGTACTTGTGGTAGTATCTGCGGAACATCTCGTATTTGTCTTTACCAAAATCCACACAGTACACTTCCTGATTGGGCATCTGTTCCGTCTGTATCCCCGCATAGAGGAAATACCTATTCCGGAAGTCTTCATTGCGGTAGTGGAGGGGATTGATGATCAGGAAGCCGTCCGGATTATAGCCATAGTTGATTTCTTCAAACCCCCTGGCTTCGAAACCAAGTTTTTGGATCGATTCCACCAACGCCTCCCGGTAGGGAAGGAAGTAATTGGTCTTTCCGACAACTTCTATCCTGAGGAAAGATTCCGGAAATAAGGTTCTAAGCTTGTCATCCATTTTTCTGCCTCCTTGCACATGGATCGCATCGGGCCAGCTGTCCCGTCTTCATCGCGAGGCCGCTTTACCTTCATTATAATCGATTGCCATCTGTTTTCCGTCCCTTGATTGTGTCCCATTTATGACATTTTGATGTACAATCTGATGCGGATTCCTAATCTCCAAGACATATAGGCTGGCACTTAGGCTTTCCCTTTGGATATCGGGAGAGGGCCTGACCTCCAATAAAAGAATCCGGTATCACTACGCGGACTTCTCGGCTCTTCTTCATGACCTTCAGGGGGCTTTCATGATCATACGGATCACCCTGAAGAGGACCGTCACCGTGATCCTGGTGATTTACAGACACCCCTCACAACCGAACTAAAGCGAAAATCAGCACCTTTTGTAAAACGGGTGGATTGCTCCGAGGCTGTAATCCTCTATTGCATCCATCGTCTAATGGCGCTGGTTCTCTTCTTTCTCCAAGCCACAGGGCACTTGACACTCCGCAGGTCATACAGGACTCAGTTGTTTCACGCCATCCCTGAAACTTATCCTGGAGGGCGGGAGACCAGTAGATGGTGGTGGTCCGGCATCAGGTGACCCGCGATGATCTCAATACCTTTTCCAGGTATGCCTTTACAATCTCCAGTTTCATCACCTGGCTAAACTTACTTGTTTTCCCCATAAAAAAATCTCCCCTCAAAATAAACAGTTTTATTATTTCACTGTCTACTATGAGGGGAGCATATCAGCCGGCTGGCCGCCGGATTCTCTCTTTTCTTTACGGTCATACTTCCGGATTCAGCTCCAGCACCATGGTATGGGTTCCGTTTTCCGTCGTCACGTCAAAGAATCCGAAGCGCCTGTATAGCCTTAGTGCCGGATTGGTCCCGTCCACACTCAGGGATACCCTCCCGTAGCCATGGCTCAGCAGGTGGCTGACCATCGCCTCGATGAGTTTCGTCCCGACCCCCTGGCTTCGGTACGGTTCGAGAACCGCCATGCCCAGTTCCGGTATGGTTTCATCCACGAAACCGTATCCGGGATCCTCCTTTGGGAAGCATCTGACCCAGGCTGCGCCCACCACTTCGCCATGCTCCTCCGCGACCAGGCAGTGGTCGTGTTCCCTTCCAAAACCCTCGATATACTTCCTGATTTCCGGCTTCTTGATGATGTTCTGCGGATAGGGCGTCTGTCCTTCCGGAACATGGATGGACTCATACAGCATCCTCTCCAGGAATGAATATTCCTCTTCCAGCATTTCTCGAATGACCATCAAATTCCTCCTCCCTGCGCCAGACCGGGCGCACCGTATGACAGTCCTGTCCGCCACCCCGTTCAGCCCAGACCAGGGTGAGGGTGATGAACACGGCGAACAGGTTCGCGGTGACATGGGGGATAGCGCTGATCCAGACAGACTATGACACCTACGGCACATGACTTCACCGCG
>DATISI010000371.1:0-4356 GCA_035581745.1 Clostridiaceae bacterium | reverse complement strand
GGAATAAGGAAGATAGAAAGACGGAAATCATGAATTTGATTTCCGTCTTTTACGTTTGTCCATTTTAAAATATCTGGAATGGTCATGGGGAATTTCTTCCCCTATCCGTCTTATGGGATGAGGCGCTTCAGTTTCCTGCACCAGTTCCTGGGCCTGTTCCGGTCTCGGTACCTGTACCGGTATCAATGCCTGTATCCGTTCCTGCAGGGCCTTCCGCACTGTCCGTGTCGTCTTCTGTCTGGATGGGATTCCCGTCATAGTTCTCGATGAGGGTCTCTGTGGGGTCGTCGAATTCATAGTTGAACTGCCTCTTGTAGTTGGGGACTTCCGCCTCCAGGCGTTCCTTGAAGTATTCCTCATACATCGCAAGCGCGATAGGGGCTACAAAGGATCCTCTCGTGGCGTCATAAAGGATGACGGCGATAGCGATCTCCGGATCTTCCACCGGTGCGAAGGAAACGTAGACACCATATGCCGCTCTTCCGTATTTCTCCTGGTCACTCTTCCAGGTCGCCGTTCCTGTCTTTCCTCCCGTCCCGATGGGGAAGTTCTTGAAGGTCGCATATGCGGTTCCTCCCGGGGTGTTGACGGACTCCATGGAATCCAGAACGCTCCTGATGGTGGATTCCTGTATTCCGGTCTCCTCGAGGATCTCCGGCTGGTTCTCCAGGATCACCTCTCCATACTGGTCGAGCACACGGTCAACAAGCGTGGTCCTGTACCTTGTCCCACCATTCGCGATCGTGGCGATGGCGTTCGCCATCTGGAGCAGGGTCACCTGGCTGTCCCCCTGTCCGAGGGATGCCGAAAGGACATTGACCGGGCTCCAGAGTTCATTCACCTTGTCATAGACGATATATTCCGCAATCTGGTTCGCGTAGAAGCTCGCCTTTTCGACGGATCCCTGCTTCTCCGCTGGAAGCGTGTCGATAAAGTCCTGGAAAAGCGGGACCAGGGTCTTGGTGAAGTCTGAAAGCTTCGGACCTGTCCTGCTGTCCGCCTCCTCGAGGCTGATGTCGACAGCTTCCTTCACAGCGTCCTTGATGGCCTGTTTCGCTTTCGCGACATGCTCCTCGTCTGCATTGTCGACGCCGATGTTCAGCGGAATGAAAGGAATCCTGTTCCTCGCGATGCCGCTGTTGAGCAGCTCGACCACGCCGAAATTGATCAGCCTCTGGGTCAGGAGCCTTTTTGTCTCGTGGTTGTAGACATTCCCGCTCAGGTTCTCGTTGATCTCGATCCCTGTTGTGCTGTGCAGCGGTTCATTCGGATCGTGACCAAGCCCGAGCTTCCATGCCCATCTGGACAGGGAGTTGAGGCCACCGACCTGATAGAGCCGGTATCCGGCGTCGACAAAGAACACATTGGAGGACTTGGCCATCGCCTTGTCCACAGTCATGCTTCCATAGCCTTTTCCGCCATCGTTGGTGACCCGGTAGCCTTTAAGGCCCGGATTGGAGTAGACGCCTCCGTCATGGATGACCGTCGATGCGGTGATCGCACCCTCCTCAATGGCTGCTACAGCAGTCACAGGCTTGAAGGTGGATCCAGGCGACGTCAGTCCCTGTGTCGCATAGTTGAAGAACGGCCTCGGATAGATGTCGAAAGGATCGCGCCTCGTCCCGTCCGAATTGAGCGGGAAGAGTTCGTCCACAGTGAGGGGCAGCTTCATCTTCTCGACAAGCTCCGTACCATAGGCCTCATAATCCGGATTGAAGAACTGGGTATAGAGGTCCGAGGTCAGCCTGCCCGGAACCGCGAAGATATTGGGGTCGAAGCTAGGGAAGCTCGCGAGCGTCAGCACCCTGCCTGTCTTCACCTCGATCGCCACGACCGCTCCCCTGTTCGCATTGGTGGAGTCGGAGAGGTATCCTCCGATGGTATGGATCCGGTTTGTCGTTGTCAGTTTTTCAGAGATCTCCTTCAGACCCTGTTCCGCGACGTTCTGAAGGTCGATGTCGAGGGAAAGCTGCACGGTATTCCCGAGGACAGCCTCAAGGAGGAACAGCTCGCTGAGCGGTCTGCCTTTGGTGTCGACCTTCACGGTGCTCTCTTCCTTGGAACCTTTCAGCCTGTCTTCGTAGGCGGCTTCGATCCCGGAGGCACCGATATAGTCCGAAGAGATATCGTAGCCCTTCTCCTCATACCTGTCCTTCTGCAGCGGATTGATTGGAGAGAGGTATCCCAGCACGTGGGCTGCAAGCTCTCCATAAGGATAGATCCTGATCGGCGTGGACTTGACATCGACGCCTGGCAGGAAGGAAAGCTGCTGCATGAAGGTGAAGGCACTACTCGCCTTCATGTTGTTCACGATGGTGACGGATTTCGATCCCTGGTAGTTCTGCATGGTGATACTGTCCTTGATGATGATGTACTCCCGGATCGTATCCTTGGTGAACCGCTCGAGCAGGGCTGCCTCGATCTCCTGACCTGTCTTTCCCACCATCGCCTTGTTCCCTGCGGAACCGAGTTCAAGCGCCTCATAGGTCTTGTACCGCTCCAGAAGATAATAATAGGTATCCTCCGCACTGTACGCGATGATGAGGTCATTCAGCCTGTCCGTCTCCGCTTCATTGAGGTCAGCAATCTTCGTCTTGCCCGTCTCTGCCTTCAGGATGCTGTTGAAGACCACCGCATCGATTCCCCGGTCCTTCTTCCATCTCAGTTCCAGCCGTCTCCAGCCATCAGGGGTCTCCGCATTGAACTCGAACCTGTAGGGCTCGAGCTTGAGCGCGAAGGCATCGGAAATCTCCTCCCCGGACTTGTCCAGGAGCGCGTTGACCTTGTCGATCGTACGATAGATTTCTTTCCTCGCCTCAGCGGTATCCTCATAGACCAGGTTGTAGCTGAGCACGGAGTTGGCCAGGATTTTTCCCTCGATATCGATGATCGGTCCTCTTGGCGCCTGCTGCGTGATGTTCCTTGTGGACTGGCTGTTGGCCCTTTCCGCATATTCCTCTCCCTTGATGAACTGGAGTTCCACCATCTTGGAGATGATCAGCGCGAAAACCGCGCACATGACGACGACCAGACCTGTATATCTATTGAACTGCTTCTTCTTGCTCTTAAAATTCATCAATCTTTACCTCACCCTAAAATATCCTATTCATTATACTACAATAACCAAACCTTAAAACCTTAACTAAACATTAAAAATTCAGGAAGGCAGTCCTTAAGCGCTTATTGCCCAAGGCTTTCGTTCTTCGACGAAATATGAACAGACGGGTTCCGGTTATAGTATAATGGGATTGGAACCCGGAAGGACCGCCTGGGCCTGTCACCATGTCGCTGGCAGGATTGGAGATTCCTTCCCTTCCAGAATAGAATATCTGGAACAGGACAGGACAATGTAGGACAGGCATACGGGAAACATATTTCAATAATATTTAAGGGATTGAAACCCTGGATTTAAGGTGTATTTTGTATCCTATAAGAAGAAATGAGTGGAGGTAGCAAATGGAAAAGCAAACCATACTGATCGTCGATGACGAGAAGGAAATCAGGGAACTGATAGAAATCTATCTGACCAACGAAGGGTATCATACCCTGAAGGCGACCAACGGCGAGGAGGCCCTGGAAGTCCTGAACGCGAACCACGTGGACCTCATCGTCCTCGACATCATGATGCCGAAGAAGGATGGCATCCAGGCCACCATGGAGCTGAGGAAGACGAAGAACATGCCCATCATCATGCTGTCCGCGAAGACCCAGGACATGGACAAGATCCATGGACTCACATCGGGTGCGGACGACTATCTGACGAAGCCATTCAATCCGCTCGAGCTGATCGCACGGATCAAGAGCCAGCTCAGAAGGTACTATGTCCTGAACAGCGAGAAGCCAAGGAACGAGAGCATCCTCACCCTGGATGACATCACGATCAACATCAACACGCGTGAGGTGAAGAAGGGCGAGAAGGACATCAAGCTCACGAAGACGGAATTCGACATGCTCGAATACATGACACGGAATGTGGGCATCGTCCTCTCCGTGGAGAAGATCTACGAGAATGTCTGGAAAGAGGAGTTCCTGGAATCGGAGAACACCGTCATGGTCCATATCCGTAAACTCAGGGAGAAGATCGAGGACGACCCAAGGAATCCAAGATACATCAAAACCGTATGGGGAGTAGGTTATAAGGTTGAAAAATAAGAAAAAGAAGATTCCTCGCACCGGTATGAGAGACCGGACCAGCACGAGGGTAGACCGATTCTTTAACTACATAGACAGCGCGATCCGCAGAAGGATTTCCAGCAATATCCAGCTGGAACTCATCTTCGCCGTCGCCCTCTGCCTGATTGTAGGCTTCATCGGCTACAACATCACCTATCTCATCACACATCGTGTGGAGGAGAC
>DATISI010000370.1:0-1844 GCA_035581745.1 Clostridiaceae bacterium | reverse complement strand
GGCCTTCACCCCCGAGATGACGTTCTCGGACCCGATGATCGCGATCTTCTTGTGCTTGTGTTTGTAGATGCAGCGCAGCAGGTCATAGCCGCCTACCTCCACTTCGACGACAGGGATATCCACAGCGTTCCTGATGAGCTTCGCGGTACCGCCCCTGCTGATGATGACATCATTCTCCAGACGCCTGAATTCCCTGGATTTCTCGACCCCCTCGAAGAGCTCTCCCAGGACGACGTCGATATCGAGATGGTGTTCCCTGATGATCTGCTCTGCGATATCCTTCATTTCCGTATAGGTTGCGATGAACAGGATTTTAGAAAGCATAATGACTCTCCTCTATAGGATGATTCCTCTCCTTGGCCTCACCCCAGCCGATTGTTAAATCTTAACAGGCTCAGGGACTGAGGCGCATTGCCTCTTTCATTGTAACAGCCTGAAAAACAGATGACAACGATTCCAATATCACCTTTGCGAATATTCACAAGAATCGCACAATACGGCACAGCACGGAAGCATCGCTCAATCAGGGCCACCTGCATACCTTATGGATAAATATGAGCGTTCTGAAGAAAACTTGAATAAAAGGGGTTGACATCAGCCTGAATCGCGCTATAATTAAGAATAATCAGCGAAGAAGAGAAGAGTAGCCTTTGCATAATGTTGTAGAGAGCCAGGGATGGTGTGATCCTGGTACAGGCGGATTGGTGAAGAACGTCTCAGAGCTGTCAGAGGAAAGCGAAAGCAAGTAGACCTGACCGGGGCTTCCCGTTATAGGAGTCGGATATCGATTAGCAGTCTGTATCTTAAAAGTGAGTTTCGCAAGAAACTAAGCTGGGTGGTACCGCGGAAGACCTTTCCTTTCGTCCCAATTATAGGGATTGAAGGGGATTTTTTAATTTGAGGAGGAATTCACGATGTACAAACCAACCATGAGCCCAAAAGAGACCCAGAAAGCGATCAAGCTGATCAAGGTGTTCTTCGAACACGAACTTTCCGAAAGACTGAACCTGACCAGGGTGTCCGCACCGCTGTTCGTCGAGAAAGGGACAGGCATCAACGATGACCTGAACGGGATTGAAAGACCGGTATCCTTCGACATCAAGGCTTCAGGCAAGGATTTCGAGATCGTGCAGTCACTCGCGAAATGGAAGAGGAAAGCACTTAAAGACTATGACTTCACGTTAGGTGAAGGCCTATATACGAACATGAACGCCATCAGAAGAGACGAGGACCTGGACAGGATCCACAGTGTCTATGTCGACCAGTGGGACTGGGAGAAGATCATCGGCGAAGGCGAGAGGAACCTTTCCACGCTGAAAGAGACCGTACAGGTCATCTACTCCGTCTTCAAGGATGCGGAAATCATGCTGAAACAGCACTACCCTGTCCTCCAGCCGGTACTGCCTGACACCATCTCCTTCATCACCTCGGCAGAACTCCTCGCGAAGTACCCCGGCCTTTCCTCCACGGAAAGAGAACGGGATCACGCCCTCGAGACTGGCGCTTACTTCCTCATCGGGATCGGAGACCTTCTCGAGAACGGAGAGAAGCATGACGGACGTGCACCGGACTACGACGACTGGAGCCTCAACGGGGACCTCCTGTTCTTCAACCCTGTACACGACGATGTGCTCGAGCTGTCCTCCATGGGTATCCGTGTCGACCATGACGCCCTCTGCTATCAGCTGGAGAAGTCAGGACAGATGCACAGGATGAAGTACCCATTCCATCAGTCCCTCGAAAAGGGAGAACTCCCTCAGACCATGGGCGGAGGAATCGGACAGTCCAGGATCTGTCAGTTCCTTCTGCGCAAGTACCATATCGGTGAAGTGCAGTGCTCCATC
>DATISI010000369.1:0-3588 GCA_035581745.1 Clostridiaceae bacterium | reverse complement strand
TAGGTCTTGCGTTCGGTCTCCACCAGGGCTTCACGCCTTGCGAATTCCGCGGCCTTCTTCACGGTGTCAGCGTCCAGGGCGTCCTTCCCGCACAGGACCTCTGCTTCCACCTCGAAGGCTGGATCGTCGCTCGTCATCTTTCCCGTTCCTGCCGCTACAGAAACCGCCTCGATGTCCTTCAGCGCATCTTTCCTGC
Organism: Clostridiaceae bacterium; assembly: GCA_035581745.1. Classification (GTDB taxonomy): domain Bacteria; phylum Bacillota; class Clostridia; order Clostridiales; family Clostridiaceae; genus Youngiibacter. Next base: position 3,392 of record DATISI010000369.1, on the reverse strand, counting down.
CCGCTAAGGTGCCTCCCATGATGGAGAGGGCCTTGTAGAGGTTCTCGCGATAGAGCTTCCTGTAGGTCTTCCTGACGCCATTGGCGAGGTTGTAGTCAAAGGTTGGGATCGACTGTCCGCCATGCTGGTCGTTCTGGTTCGACTGGATGGCGATCGCCGCGAGCGCGGCATAGCTTGTGATGTCCTGGGGCTCTCTCAGGAATCCGTGTCCTGTCGAGAATCCGCCGGCGAAGACCGCGTCCAGGTCGATCTGGCAGCAGGTCAGCGTTCCCATGTTGAGGAAGTCCATGTCATGGATATGGATATCTCCCCTGTCATGTGCAGCTGAATGCGCGCTGGAGATGATGAAATCCTTGCAGAACTCCTTGGAGACGATGCTGCCATACTGGAGCATGGTTCCCATGGCCGTGTTCCCGTTGATGTTCGCATTCTCCCTTTTCAGGTCAGAATCCTTCGCATCGAGGAATGTCACGTCCTCTATGCTCTTCATGAGCCTGGTCTTGGAATTCCTGATCCTGCTCCTTTCCGCCCTGTACAGGATATAGGTCTCAGAAGTCGCCGCATGTCCGCCCTCGATGAGGACCTTGACCACCGCGTCCTGGATATCCTCCACTGTAGGGATGCTTCCGTGGAACTTCTGGTGGATGAGTTTCTCCACATCTCCTGTGATCCCGGATGCCTGGTTGTAATCCGCTGCTTTCCCGTCCCTCTCACTGACCTCAGACGCCGCAAGGAAAATCGCCCGCGTTATCTTCTCGGAATTGAAGGGAATCACTCTGCCGTCTCTCTTTTTTACCTGACTAATCATATACCCGCTCCTCACTACATCTTGTGCTACAAATTAACAATCATTCCATATGTTGTGTTTAATTCTAATCTTATCGACTTCTCCGCCCTGCGTCAATATCACAGCGGAGTTTTCGGCTCCATAATTTCCTGATTAGAAATGAAAAACAGAGCATTATCTGCTCCATTCTTCCACTTCCACGATTTATCCTTTTTCGCGCTTCCAGGCTCCGGGTCCCTACCGCAAACCCACCTGGGCACCGAGGTTCCTGTCACATTCTTCCTCCAGTTCCTGTGGAACCATCCGTTTCCCTGTTACGTCGAAGGGTTCCGTCTCTGGATTTCTGTCTTCAGGAATTCCAGCACGCGGAGTTCGAGGTAGGACTTCTCGCCCATGGACTCGAAGATGACGTCCTGGTAGTTCTTCCGCACATATTCCGTCAGGGCTTCCATGTCCTTCGAAAGCAGGATGCGGAGGACCCCGACGTCGTTGCGCCTGAGGAAGAGGCAGAAACGCTTCAGGATATAATGGGTCAGCTCGTCGGAGACCGATACGCCCCACTCATAGATGACCAGGCGCTTCTCGCTCAGTTTCAGGCGGATGGACCCCTGGCACGTGATGAAGGCGATGAACAGGTTGCCATCCTCATGGACCTCGATGAGGGACTTTCCAACCTCTTTCCGGAGATTGGAATTGATGGGTGCGAAAATCACCCGGATCAGTTCTTCCTTTGCATCGAAATGGGTTCCACTCTTCTTCATCATACAACCTCATCATTCACAAAATGTTTACAAATTTTAATTGAGAATCACTTTCAATTGTGCGCAACCTATGCTAAGATAAGTTCATAACACACATACACATATGGCGATACTTTTACCGTAAGGAGTCTTTCATATTTCCCCCTTTTATACGATTATGTATACTGACAGAGGCTGATTTCCCCGAATCAGCCTCTGTTTCTGTCTTGGGGCAGAAACAGCCTCCGTGCAAGGTTATGGCATCGTCCCTTTCTTCCATTCTAGCATAAATCATGCAGCTTCCGCATCGGCAATGCGTAAAAGCCCTTTCCTTTAACTATTTTTTAAAGGTTCTGGTGTATGATGGAAGGGTGGAAGCAAACTTCGTGTCCAACGCGGTTTTCCTGCGGCTTCATCCACGGAAGTACCCTTCCAAAAAAATGTTTGAAGAATCATTCTCGGTATTATATAATATACGGAGAATGTTGATTGTTTTAGTATGATTTAAAAAGGAGATGCAGATAGATGGAAATTACCAATACCAGGATGATGGAGATGAGCAATGATGCTTATGCCGAATTCTTCGATCTTCTCGAGGCGAATGAGATCGAACCCAAGATTGTAAGAATCGCACTTGCCGGCTTTGGATGCAGCGGTCCGAGATTCGGACTCATGCAGGATGACATAGAACCCACAGACCTGACTGAGCAGGTCAACGACATCATTTTTGTCGTTGCCAAAGACCTGTTCGATGACTAAGAGGGCTTCATGGTCCTGTCCGACGAAGAGAACTTCGGCGGTGGGATGTCCCTGAGACCAAGGAAAGTCGATGAGAATTCCGGATGCGCGACATGCGCAAGCGGCTGCTAAATTTTAGGAGGTAAGATATGGAAACTGTAAACAACACCATCATGGCTATGAGCGATGCGGCTTATGCCGAATTCAAGAACTTTCTCGCATCAAACAACATCACCGACACGAACGTGAGGATCAGCCTCGCAGGCCACGCCTGCAGCGGTCCAAGATTCGGACTTATGATTGACCAGGTCAAAGAGAATGATGCGACAGTCACAATCAAGGACTTGAACTTCATGGTGGACAAGGAGCTTTTCGAAGAGTTCGAAGGTTTCCAGATCCTCTCCAGCGAAGAGAACTTCGGCCAGGGCATGGTCCTAAGACCAAACAAGGTTGTTGAATCCGAAGACGGATGCAGCTCCTGCTCAGGCTGCTAATCCCCTTTCCATAAGGTCAAGCGATAAGCGAACCGGTCAAAAAACCTGCATGTCAGCACATGCAGGTTTTTTTATTTTCCGTTTTATCTCATTTTAACTCTTTTATGGTTAGGATTTCCCCTATTCCGATCACTTAAAGTTGTCTCTACTTCAAGTCCTCTCTACTTCAAAGACTCTCTACGTCACGACCTCTCCTCACCCACCTTCCGCCACCCAGGCTTCATGGGATGAGGGTTTTGAACCTATTGGTTCAGTTTTTCCGGAACCAGGAATTCCAGCTGGAAATCGCGTGGGTCATAACCTTCCGCTTCCCTGTCGATGACGGCTGCTTCCCGGCAGCCCATAGCGAAGTAGAAGGCGATAGTCTCCTCTGCCGATCCCGCGTAGATACGGATCCGCTCCAATCCCCATTCATTCGCTGCAGCGAGGCAGAGGTTGAAGAGTTCCTTCCCGATTCCCCTGTTCCGATATTCCCGGGAGATGAAGAGCTGGTCAAGAAGAACTTCATCTGCCTTCTGCTCTCCTGTCATCCGGTCTAAAGATGCGATGCCGACAAGGGAGTCTCCGCCATCATGACACGCAAAGGCTCCGAAAGCGGCGCCATCTTCCATGATGGTGCGCTTCAGGCTGCTG
>DATISI010000368.1:0-1694 GCA_035581745.1 Clostridiaceae bacterium | reverse complement strand
CTCTATGGAGGGGACGACGGACTTGATTTCTACAGGGAAATCGCGGAAAAAGCGAAACAGTTCCTTGCGGATGATGGCACACTGATTTTCGAGTTCGGATATAACCAGGGAGGTGAGGTAATGGAAATCATGATGAAGAATGGATTCAGGAATGTGGAGATCCTTAAAGACCTCGCCGGCCTGAACAGGGTGGTTTTTGGCGAACTCATCCCTGAGACGTAGCTTTTCTAGCTTGATATCAGAGGAAAGAATGAAGAATAGGAGTGATAATGATGCTAGAAAGATTGAATTTTGTTGAAGGGCAGTATGAAGAGCTCACCATGAGGATCAGCGACCCTGCGGTCATCGCCAACCAGACGGAATGGCAGAGACTGATCAAGGAGCACTCAGAGCTACAGGATGTCGTCAACCTTTATAGACAGTATAAGAAGTACGAGGAGGAGCTCAAAGAGAACCAGCAGATGCTGGAGAGCGAGACCGACCATGAGATGAGAGAGATGATCCAGGAGGATGTCAGGAAGAACAAGGCGGGCATGGAGGAGATCGAGAAAGAACTCCAGCTCATGCTGCTTCCCAAGGACCCCAACGACGACAGGAACGTCTTCGTGGAAATCAGGGGAGGTGCCGGCGGAGACGAAGCGGCACTGTTCGCCTACAACCTTTTCCGGATGTATTCGAAATATGTAGAGAAGAAGAAGTGGAAAGTGGAAATCATGTCCCTTAATGAGACGGATATCGGTGGCTTCAAGGAAGTCGTCTTCATGGTAAGAGGCCAGGGTGCCTATTCCCAGATGAAGTACGAATCCGGAGTCCACAGGGTCCAGAGGGTTCCCGACACGGAGTCCTCAGGAAGGATCCATACGTCCACCGCAACGGTAGCGGTCCTGCCTGAAGTCGATGAAGTCGACGTCCAGATCAATCCGGACGACCTCAGGATCGATGTCTACAGGTCCTCAGGAAACGGCGGACAGTCCGTCAACACCACGGACTCCGCGGTCCGTATCACCCATATGCCTTCCGGGCTCGTCGTCGCCTGCCAGGATGAGAAATCCCAGCTGAAGAACAAGGAGAAGGCGATGAAGATCCTGAGATCGAGACTCTATGAGATCGCGGTCCAGGAAAGACATCAGGGAATCGCGGATGAAAGGAAGAGCCAGGTGGGAACGGGCGACAGGTCTGAAAGGATCCGTACGTACAACTATCCACAGGGCAGGGTCACCGACCACAGGATCAACCTGACCCTGTACAAGCTCGACACCTTCATGGATGGCGATATCGAAGAAATGATAGATGCCCTGATCAACTATGACCAGGCTGAAAAGCTGAAGGCCATGGGAGAAAGGGACAATTAAAGATAAGGACAGCTTGTGCTGTCCTTATTTATGGAGTGAAGTATGGATACGATAAAAATTGACCTGAAGGACAGTCTGGAACTGGATAAGAAAGCCGAATACCTGGACCTTGCTGCAGGGATCCTCGCAAAGGGTGGCGTTGTGGCATTTCCCACCGAGACCGTGTACGGCCTTGGTGCGGATGCCCTGAACCCATCTGCTGTCGCGAAGATCTTCACGGCCAAGGGAAGGCCCCAGGACAACCCGCTGATCATCCATGTGGCAGACCGGGACCTCAGCCGGTATGTCCGGAACATCGCGGAAAAGGCAAAATAGGTCATGGAAAGGTTCTGGCCCGGTCCG
>DATISI010000367.1:0-1670 GCA_035581745.1 Clostridiaceae bacterium | reverse complement strand
TCCTCTTCACCCATATCCAGTGGAACCTCCGGGGACTCCATATCCTGGTGGAGAAGGAGGCTGGTGACCTCGTCTGGGCGACGAGGGAGGAAGCGCTGAAAGCCTACGCCTTCGCGTCCGCATTCAGTTTCTACCTCTCCGGAATGGAAGGTCCCGAGCAGCTTTCCCTCCTTCTGTAGAAGGAGGAGCTTAGCGAAAGGACAGGAGCCATCGATCATAGGTCACAAACCAATAAAGTCTGGTGAACGTCATACCGCATCTTCGGGAGACATGGGCCCTGGATACTCCAGGGAATAAGGAAGACACCAAGGAAACCGCCTGATGTGAAGATATCGAGGCGGTTTTCTGCGCAAAAATGGAAGTTGCATCAGGGCGGAGCAGGCAGGCTCGAAAAGACTCCGCAGATGAAGGAGGAAGCCGTGAAATCTTTGATTGTCTACTATTCCCATTCGGGAAACAATGAGATGCTCGCGAAGGTCCTGCAGGAGCGGATGGGCTGCCCCATCCACAGGATCCTCGAGGTGAAGAAAAGGCATACGATCTCCATCCTTGCAGATTTCTACGTGAAGCGCCATTCCGGACTGGAAGCGTCGGATGTCGCGCTCGGGGATTATGACCAGGTGATTTTCATCGCTCCGATATGGGGACGACGGGTGGCCTCACCCATGCGGACGTTCATCGAAGCAGAGAAGGGCAAATTTTCACGTTACCACTTCATCACCCTCTGCAGCGGAGAGGAAGGGCAGAAAGAGAAAGTGGAGATGGAGCTGCTGGCGGCTTCAGGGACAAGGCCGGAGGGCGTCGAGGAACTGTGGATCAACAGTCTGCTGCCGGAAGAGAAAAGGAACAAGGTGAGGTATACCTTCAACTACAGGGTGGACCGGGAAGACATGGTAAGGTTCGACCGTGAAATCGCGGTTTTCCTCCAGCAGGTGAGGGGAGACGGAAGATGAGGCAGGATTTTCCGGAAGGGACAGCCTGGAAATGGAAGAATGAAATGGGATCGAGGGAAAAGCGATGAGAAGAAAAATACTTGCAGTCCTTGTCCTGTCCGGCCTGCTGCTTGTGGGCTGTACAACAGGGAACACCGGAACACCAGATGGAAAAGGGAATGATACGGACACCAGGACGGAAGGGAAGGAAATCCCCAAGGAGTACCAGCCGGAGGAGGCTGTCGCTGCCGGACATGTCGTCATCGTCCATGGGACGATGCTGTCGGACCCTGCAATCCTCGCGGGATTCATCGAGGGGACGGGGAAAGGTGAGAAGAAGGACCTGACCGTGGTCCAGTATACCGTCGAAGGGGACCCCATCGTGACAAGCGTGCGCTATGACGGGACGGTTTATCGAGGCGTTGAGGACACCACGAGGGACAGGTTCGGACCGCAGGAACAAAGGGCGTTCGAGTTCAAATACCTGAAGGATTTCAAGGACAAGGAGCGGAGGATGGTCATCCTCGTGGATGACGATACGCTGACCTTTGAGAAGTATATCAAAAGCCTTAAGAGCAGCCAGTCAGACGACTGGATTCCGCATCATATCCTTAGCGGCTCTCAGGAATGAGAAGAGATCGATGACGGGGCGTGCTTCGCTTTGGACAGGAAAAGTGCAAAACCAAAAGACATGAAGGAGGACAACTATGGCGAATGTGGTATTGTTCCATTCGGTCC
>DATISI010000366.1:0-2104 GCA_035581745.1 Clostridiaceae bacterium | reverse complement strand
TCCAACTCCCTCGATGAACACATCATCAATGACGTCCTGAACCAGGGTGCCCAGATCGATGTCTTCGGCGTCGGCGAGCGCCTCATCACCGCGAAGTCAGAACCTGTCTTCGGTGGTGTCTACAAGCTTGTCGCCATCGAGAATGATGGAAAGATCACCCCGAGGATCAAGATCAGCGAGAACATGGAGAAAATCACCAATCCCCACTTCAAGAAGGTCTACAGGATCTTCTCGAAAGAGGACGATAAAGCCCTCGCCGACCTCATCTGCGAGCATGACGAGGTCATCGATGAGAGCAGGCAGCTCATCATCTTCGACCCGATCTTCACCTGGAAGAAGAAAGTCCTCACGAACTTCTATGTGAGACCACTCCATGTCCAGATCTTCAAGAAAGGCCAGCAGGTCTATGAGAGCCCAACCGTACTCGAAATCCGGGATTACGCCAGGATCGAGGTGGAGAGGCTCTGGCCTGAAGTCCTGAGACTTGAGAATCCTCATAACTACTACGTCGACCTCTCGGAGAAGCTCTGGAACACCAGACAGGAACTCCTCCTTGGCCACTCTTCGGAGATCGTACCTGAGATTGCCCAGTCCTAAAGAAACACAAAAACTATTCAGGGAAGGCCCAAGCCTTCCCTGTTTTCCTTTTTTTTGCTATAATGTCCTGTAGCAGTCGGGCTGGATACAGAAAAGTCATGGTACTCATAAGAAAATGACATTCACCTGACCTGTCGTCCTTACCTGGGCGGTCATCCGCTGCACGCGGCATCCCCAGAACAGGAAAGACTGCAGCATGAATAAATGGACTCAGATCGATACAATGATCATCAAGGAAAGAATCACTGCCTGACCAGGCAGGAACGAACGGAGAGAAAAGCAATATGGACAACAAAGTGGAATTCCTCGTCAAGACAGCCCTCATCGCGGCAATTTATGCCGTGCTCACCATCATCAATCCCTTCAGCTGGTATGGGATCCAGTTCAGGATCTCCGAGGTCATGGTCCTTCTCGCCTTCCTCGACAGGAAGTATATCCCCGGGCTTGTCATCGGATGCTTCATCGCGAACATGGGAAGTCCCCTCGGCATCGTCGACCTGTTCTTCGGAACGTTTGCGACCTTCATCTCCGTCTTCCTGGTGTCAAGGACAAAGAACCTCTTCCTTGCCACCCTCTGGCCTTCCGTCGTGAACGGCCTCATCATCGGGTATGTCCTGCACCGCTTCCTGAACCTGCCCTTCCTCCTTTCCGCCCTGCAGGTCTTCATCGGGGAATTCGTCGTGGTCTCCATCATCGGATACATCCTCTTCACCACACTCCTGAAAGACAAGACCCTCGTCAGGATCCTGAAATTCAGAGACTGAAAAGGTAATCCCTGAGCCCTCCTCACCCCATCCCTACGGCCTCCGGAAGTTTCAACGAGAATAGAATGCACCCGACCCATACAGATTCCGCACCTTTCCCTTAGATGAAAGATAGTTTTCCAGATAAGATGGGAAGGTAGACCAAGGAGGCGGAGATGATGATCCAGATATACAGGCGGCTTATCCGCAAATTTTTCGGAAACAAAGAGAATATGAAATACTACACCCTGAATGGGATCCTCTTCACCATCGTGACGATCTTCACCAAGGGTTATGCGATCAAGTTCCTCGACCGGCTTGGCGGGAATTCTTTCCATTATTCCCTCTTCAATGCCCTACCCGGCTTCATCGCGATCTTCACCATCCTTCCCGGGATCATCATGATCCAGAAAGCCAGGCACAAGCGGAAGATCCTCGAGAATTTCTTCTATCTCAGCAGGGCTTTTCCCCTGCTCCTCGCCATCGTTCCCTTCCTTCCGGAAGGAGTCCGGCCTCTCGGCTTCGTCCTGGTCTACGGCCTGATGAATTTTCCGGAATCCATCTCCGCGACGGCCCTCCAGAGCTTCACCGGGGATGTCTTCGCACCGAAGGACAGGGCGGAAGCCCTGACCTCGAGGAATTCCCTGTCACAGATCGCACAGCTTGCCTTCTCCATCCTCGTGGGCTTTGTCCTTTCCCTCAGCACGACGAACCGGGGCGCGATCATCACCTACCAGGTCCTCATCGTCCTGGGATTCCTCATC
>DATISI010000365.1:0-2091 GCA_035581745.1 Clostridiaceae bacterium | reverse complement strand
CTGATCCGTAAGGAAATCATGGGTGCGGAGGTTTTCTTCTCCATCGCTTCAGATGTTATCTTCAGTTCCTCATATTATCATTCACCAAAGTCTCTATCCCTCAGTTGTGGATCTGTAGACCTTAAGATTAATTTCCAGCCCTGGTCTCAGGTCATTTGATTCCCCCTGCTCCACAAGGCCATTACCCCGGCATCCTCATCCGGGTTCCGAGACTAAAGCCTGAACTTCGTAATTTCCTCACAGTAGTTGCACATGTAGCTTGCAGAGCCATTCTTCTGGAAGAGCTTGAATGTCGCAACCGCGTAGGAATCCGAGTTCGAGATGCATCTCGGGTTGTCACATTTGAAGAGGCCATGTACCTCTTCCGGGATGACCGCGCCATACTTCTTCACGATCTGTGAGTCCTTGATGACATTCACCGTGATGTTGTGGTCGATGAGTCCCAGGATATCGAGGTAGATCTCGAAGACATCCGCGAGCTTGATGATGTCTTTCTTGCCGAGCTTTCCGCTCTCCACGTTCATGAGCAGCACCACAGGACTCTGGATCTTCTCTGCGAGGATCCTGTTGAAGATCTTGATGCCGTTGCCGGCGCTGATATGGTCGATGACGATTCCGTTCTCTATCCCTTTAACTTCTAGCATAAGGTCCCACCTCCAGGAGTTTGCAGATCAGGGCCATGCGCACATAGACGCCAAGCCTGGTCTGTTCGAAATATACCGCTCTAGGGTCCGTGTCCACTTCGTTCGCAATCTCATTCACACGCGGAAGCGGGTGCATGATGATCATGTCCTTCTTCGCATTTTTGATCTTGTCATTGTCGAGGATATAGGTGTTCTTCAGCCTGAGGTAGTCCTCCTCGTTGAAGAAACGCTCCTTCTGGATCCTTGTCATATAGAGGATATCCAGCTCTCCGACGACCTCTTCGATGTAGCGCATCTCGATGAGCTTCACGCCCTGCCGTTCCAGCTGCATCTTGAGGGAGGATGGCAGCGTCAGCTCCTCAGGGGAGATGAGGTAGAATTCCTTATTCCCGAACCTTGCAAGGGTCCTGATCAGGCTGTGCACGGTCCTACCGTATTTCAGGTCACCGCAGAACCCGATCTTCATGTTCTCCTTCTCACCTTTGTACTTCTTGATGGTGATGAGGTCCGTCAGGGTCTGGGTCGGATGCTGGTGTCCACCGTCTCCCCCGTTGATGATGGGGACCTCGGTGAAGTGTGTCGCAAGGAGCGGAGCCCCTTCCTTGGGATGGCGCATGACGATGATGTCAGAATAATTGCTTACAACTTTGATGGTATCCGCCAGGGATTCCCCTTTAGACGTCGAGCTCGTGCTGGCATCGCTGAATCCGAGGACCTGTCCGCCGAGGCGCATCATGGCGCTGTCAAAGCTCAGCTTGGTACGGGTGCTGGGTTCGAAGAAGAGGGATGCCATGATCTTTCCTGCACAGGCATTCATGTAGGGCTTTGGATCCTGGTACATGCTGAGTCCTGTATCTACTAGGTCATTGATCTCCTCAAGGGAGAAGTTCTCAAGTTCGACGAGGTGTCTTGGTGTTGTCATTGGTTCTGCCTCCTTAGTGTTCTCTCTTTAACATTTAAAGGATTAAAAAGACCTTCTTTGAAGCAAAGAAGGCCATCACAAACTCACGTTGTGTCATAAGCGCCTTCCAAACCTCTCGTGTTTGCTTAAAGGCCTATTCAATTTGATTAATACTAACACGTTCCGATAAAGTTCGTCAACTGCTTTGTTCACCGGAAATCCCCCGTTCATCCGTCCAGAACCCGGCAGGATGCAGGCTGAAATCAAGGGGTTTCACCGGCTTTTCTTCATCGCTCCGCCAGATATCCCTTGTCCCTCAGGAGGTTCTCGATCCCGTCCAGAATCTCGTCCGACGGGGCTTCGATGGTATGATAATGGGATTCATCGGTCAGTTTTTTCAGCGGTGTCACTTTGCCTTCCTTCAGGCTCTTGACGAACGCATCCACATCCCGCTTCGAGGCAAGGGACAGGTCCGCCCGGATCTCCCCATACATCTCATGCCTGACGAAGACGTCCTTCACCCGGCCACCGGCCTCGATGATGGTG
>DATISI010000364.1:0-5302 GCA_035581745.1 Clostridiaceae bacterium | reverse complement strand
GAATTTGATACCTTAGAGTGTAGAAGATTCATGTGGCGGATTTTTAAAGAGTCCGTGACGGATGTGTGAATTCTTTCTGAAGATGAGAACAATCCCTGAACGTGAGTGAATAAGTCTGAGGACCTGAAAGCCCTGATTTTTCGAGGATATTTTAATTTTTGTTGAACGCCAAATAACTTATATGGATTATGTTAAAATAAATGTATATGGTTATGAAATATTAAGGAATGAAATCTTAGGAGGAGTGGACCAATGGAGAATGGACTGAGCCCTGAAATTCTGGACAAGCTGACCAAGGTCTGCATCTGCAAGGCCATTCCAAGAAAGAGGATCAAGGACGCCATAAGAGGCGGCGCGGACACGGTCCTTAAAGTCAACGCGGAGACGGGCTCAGGCTCGGGCGGCTGCGGTGGGAAAAGGTGCGCACCGAAGATCTATGAGCTAATCAAGGCATATAAGAATGGAGAGTGGGAATAATGGATGTTATTGTTGCAATCAATGCCAGACGGACCACAAGGCGGTTCAAGAGCAAGGAAGTACGCAAGGAACTGATCCTGAAGGTCTTTGAGGCGGGAAGGCTCGCGCCTTCCGCAAAGAACCAGCAGAACCTGAAGTTCATCGCCATCACCGACCCGGCGATGCGCGAAGAGATCAGGCCCTATGTCAATGGACAGAATTTCGCTATCGAGGCACCGGTCCTCATCGCGGTATGTGCCCTCGACAACAAGCGGATGATGAAGTGTGATGAACCGGCTGGGACCATCGATGCGGCCATCGCGCTTTCCTTCATGGTCCTCAGGGCCCAGGAGCTTGGCCTGTCCACCTGCTGGATGGGGAACTTCAATGCAGAAGGGATAAGGAAGATCATCAAGGCGCCAGAAAATGTCAAGATCGTCGCCCTGACCCCTCTTGGCTACTCCGATGAGGAGCACAGCCTGCGGCTGAGGAAGCATCTGGATGAATTCGTATCCTTCAATGGATTCTATTCCGAGTAAGGAAAAAAGGAGACTAATTTGAAAAAGACCTATAAGTCACTGGTCGGACTACTACTGCTTGCACTCCTCTCACTGCCGCTTTTCGGCTGCGCAGTGCCCCAGACTGCGCCACAGGCGCCGGTTTCGCCGGGGACCTCCGGTCCTGTGGAGACGCCGGAAACTCCGGATGGAACAGAAGCGCCTGAGGAATCGGAACCTCCAGGGGAAACCCCGGAAGAGCCCGAAGGGATTGTCGAGGACGGAAGATACTACACGGCAGATGATGTCGCGGAATACCTCCATACCTTCGGAAAGCTTCCACAGAACTTCATCACGAAGAACAAGGCGGAAGACCTGGGATGGGTGAGCAGCAAGGGAAACCTCTGGGAAGTCACGGACAGGATGGTCATCGGCGGAGACCGGTTCGGGAACCGGGAAGGGCTCCTTCCGAGCAAGAGTGGAAGGACCTGGTACGAATGCGATGTCAACTATGAAGGTGGATACCGGGGTAGCGAACGCATCGTCTTCTCGAACGACGGACTGATCTACTACACCAAGGACCATTATGCCAGCTTCAAGAAGCTGTACTAGAGGGGAGAAACCATGCGAAGAGTGATCCTGAACGGAAAACGGATGATTTCAAGGGAGATCGCCCATGCCTACCTGAAGCGGAAGCTGGACTTCCCCGATTATTATGGAAAGAACCTGGATGCGCTCTGGGACCTCCTCACCACCATCCATGAACCGCTGGAGATCCATGTCATCCACGGGGACCGGATGCTGGCGAAGATGGGGGACTATGGACAAAGACTCCTTGAGACGCTTGAGGAAGCGGCGAAGGAGTCGAGGCATGTCACAATCGTCGTCCATGATTGACATCGTCAATTCTGTGTAATATAATGATTAAGATTAAAATACGTTGATCAGGAAGAGTAATCTGGCTTGACCATGAAGAGAGGGACCGTACGGTGCAAGGTCCTTGGGAGAGCAGCTGAAAATCACCTGGGAGTAGACAGGCTGAAAGATGGAGTAAGTGTGTCCGTGATTCCGCGTTATGGAATAGGGTATGGAAGTACCTGAAAAGCAAGTTATTAGGTGGTATAGCGAGACCTCGCCCTATTTTGGGAGAGGTCTTTTTTAATCCAGATATATTTAAGGAGTGTGTGTGATGTACAAGAAGGTTGATGGAAACAGGACCTTTGCCGCTATGGAAAAGGAAATCAGGGACATGTGGACCGAGAAGGATATCGTGAACAAGAGCTTTGCGCTGAACCAGGACGCAGAGAACTTCACGTTCTACGACGGACCCCCTACCGCGAATGGCAAGCCCCATGTGGGCCATGTCCTGACCAGGGTAGTGAAGGACCTCATCCCAAGATACAAGACGATGAAGGGCTACAAAGTCCTGAGGAAAGCCGGCTGGGACACCCACGGACTTCCGGTCGAGCTGGAAGTCGAGAAGAGCCTGGGCCTGTCTGGAAAACAGGATATCGAGACCTATGGTGTCGAGAATTTCATCAAGGAATGCAAGGAGAGCGTCTTCAAGTACACGAACATGTGGAAAGAGATGTCTGATACCGTGGGTTTCTGGGTGGACATGGACCATCCTTATGTCACATACCACAATGACTATATCGAATCCGAATGGTGGGCACTGAAGACCATGTGGGAGAGGGACCTCCTCTACAAGGGCTTCAAGGTCATGCCTTACTGTCCGCGCTGCGGAACTGCGCTCTCCTCCCATGAGGTCGCACAGGGCTACAAGGATGTCAAAGACACCACGGCCATCGCGAAATTCAGGGTGAAGGGCGAGAAGGACAAGTATATCCTGGCATGGACCACCACGCCATGGACACTTCCTTCCAATGCGGCCCTCGCCGTGAACAGGAACTTCATGTATGCAGAAGTCAGGGTAGGGGAAGAGGTATACATCCTCGCGAAGGACCTCATCGAGACGGTCCTCAAAGACCAGACCTACATGCTCATCCGTGAGTTCAAGGGCGAAGAGCTCCTTGGCCTGGACTACGAGCAGCTGATCCCGTTCCATACCCCGGACAAGCACGCGTTCTTCATCATCCATGGCGATTTCGTCACCCTTTCAGACGGTACCGGAATCGTCCACATCGCGCCAGCCTATGGCGAGGATGACTATAATGTCGGAATGCGGAACAACATCCCGTTCATCCACCTTGTGGATGCCGCAGGAAAGTTCGTCGATGAAGTGACACCTTTCGCGGGAATGAACGTGAAGAAGGCGGATCCTGTGATCCTCAAGTGGCTGGAAGACAGGAACCAGCTCTTCAGCCAGGACAAGTACATGCATTCCTATCCACACTGCTGGCGATGCGATACACCGCTCCTCTACTATCCAAAGGACAGCTGGTTCGTGCGCATGAGCTCCCTTCGTGAGAACCTCATGAAGAACTCGGACAGCGTCAACTGGTATCCGGACAACATCCGTACGGGCAGGATGGGCAAGTTCCTCGAGAACGTCATCGACTGGGGAATCTCCAGAGACCGTTACTGGGGAACGCCGCTTCCAATCTGGGAGTGTGAATGCGGACACCGTGAATGCATCGGAAGCATCGCGGAACTGAAAGAGAAGGGCATCGATGTCCCTGAAGGGATCGAGCTCCACAAACCATATATCGACGAGGTGAAGCTGAACTGCTCCGAATGCGGAAAGGTGATGAAGCGTACCCACGAGGTCATCGACGCCTGGTTCGACAGCGGCTCCATGCCGTTCGCGCAGTGGCACTACCCGTTCGAGAACAAGGAGATGTTCGAACAGAACTTCCCCGCACAGTTCATCTCAGAGGCGGTCGACCAGACAAGAGGATGGTTCTATACCCTTCTCGCCATCGGCACCGCACTCTTTGACAAGAGTCCTTTCGAGAACTGCATCGTCCTCGGACACGTCCTCGACAAGAAGGGCATCAAGATGTCCAAGCACAAGGGCAACGTCGTCGAGCCGATGAACATCCTGACCACCATCGGAGCGGATGCCACAAGATGGCACTTCCTGACGGCGTCAGCGCCATGGCTTCCTACAAGGTTCTCCGAGGACGATGTCGCGGAAAGCCAGAGGAAGTTCATCTCCACCTACTTCAACGTCTATTCCTTCTACGTGCTCTATGCGGAGCTCGACGGGTTCAATCCGCTGCAGTACAGCGATTTCAAGCCTGAGAACCTCATGGACAAGTGGATCCTCAGCCGTCTGAACACCCTGGTGAAGGACGTCGAGAACCTGATGGACAGCTACGACATCACCGCTGCAGCCCTCCAGATCGAGAGCTTCACGGATGAACTGTCCAACTGGTATGTCCGAAGGAACAGGGCGAGATTCTGGTCCGAGGAACTGACAGACGACAAGATCGGCGCATACACCACGCTCTACAAGGTGCTCACCACACTGACCACCGTAGCCGCACCGTTCATTCCTTTCCTTACCGAAGAAGTCTACCAGAACCTCGTGAAGGGTCTGGACAAGGACGCTGCGGAATCCATCCACCTGACCAGCTATCCTTCCTTCAGCGAGGAAGCGATCGACAAGGACCTGGAGAACGACATGGAACTCGCCTACAGCCTCGTGAAGCTCGGAAGAAGCGCGAGGAACGCGGCGAACATGAAGAACAGGCAGCCGCTCAGCGAGATGCTCATCTCCGTAAGGGAACTTCCAGAGTACTACGGACACATCATCAAGGACGAAATGAACATCAAGGAAGTCGTCCTGGGTGCTGACCTTTCGAAATACGTCAACTACGAGATCAAACCAAATCTCCCGGTCCTTGGAAGGGCTTATGGAAAGTTCATCCCGGGCATCAAGGCTGAAATCGCCAAGATGAACCAGATGACCCTTGCCCAGAAGATGGAGAGAGGGGAGACGATGACCATCACGGTGAACGGGACGGACATCGACCTCACAGGAGAGAACCTCCTCATCACCATGCAGGGCCTCGAAGGCTTCGCCTTCGCCGGCGAAGGCGAACTCGGAGTCGTCCTCGACACCAACATCACCGAGGAACTGAGGGAAGAAGGGAACGTCAGGGAGATCATCTCCAAGGTACAGACCATGCGTAAGGAGAATGGATTCCAGGTCGCAGACAGGATCGAGCTTTTCGTCAAGGGCAACGCTGCCGTCGAAGAGATCGTGAAGCGCAACCAGGACCATATCATGAAAGAGACGCTCACCGCCGCTGTCCGATTCGGGGAGGAACATGAGTCCCAGGAAGCGAACATCAACGGAGAGAAGGTCCTTCTCGGAGCGAAGGTCACAGCACTATAGATCAGGCCAACGGAGGCCATCGGTTGAACACCGGTGGCCTTTT
>DATISI010000363.1:0-3079 GCA_035581745.1 Clostridiaceae bacterium | reverse complement strand
GTCTGGGCTTCAGGACCTTCGTCCTCCAGGGCGGTGAGGACCCCTATTTCAGTGACGACAGGATGGTGGAGATCATCTCCCTTATCAGGAAGGGCTACCCGGACTGCGCGATCACCCTCTCCATCGGGGAGAAGGATACGGAATCCTATGCCCGTTTCTTCGAGGCTGGCGCGAACCGCTACCTCCTGAGGCATGAGACGGCGAATGCGGCGCATTACGGCCTTCTCCATCCAAAGGAGCAGACGCTGGAGAACCG
Source organism: Clostridiaceae bacterium (assembly GCA_035581745.1). GTDB lineage: Bacteria > Bacillota > Clostridia > Clostridiales > Clostridiaceae > Youngiibacter. The sequence goes on along the minus strand of DATISI010000363.1, from coordinate 2,823 downwards.
TATGCGGTGCCTCTACGACCTGAAACGCATCGGATTCCAGGTGGGCACAGGATTCATGGTGGGCTCTCCCTACCAGACGACAGAGAACCTTGCAGAGGACCTCCTCTTCATCCGGGAGCTCCAGCCGGAGATGGTGGGCATCGGCCCGTTCATCTCCCACAAGGATACGGCGTTCGCGGATTTCGAGAATGGAAGGTGTGACCTCACCCTCTTCCTCATTGGAATCCTGAGGCTCATGCTGCCTTATGCGCTCCTTCCCTCGACGACAGCCCTGGGGACAATCGAATCGAAGGGCAGGGAGATGGGGATCCTCGCAGGGGCGAACGTGCTCATGCCGAACCTGTCTCCGGTCAGCGTCCGGAAGAAGTATGCGCTCTATGACAACAAGATCTGTACGGGAGAGGAAGCGGCGGAATGCAGGGGATGCCTGACGAAGAGGATCGAGCGGATCGGATACAGGCTGGTCGTGGACAGGGGCGATTTTTGCCCCACTGGCGAAAAGGAAAGGGGACTTATAGATGTATGATAAGAAATCAAGGGTCGCATCAGAATTCATCCATGACGGAGAGATCCGGGAAACACTGGCTTATGCCACAGAGAACAGGAGCAACGCTGCACTCATCCGGGACATCCTGATGAAGGCGAAGGAAGGCAAAGGGATCACCCATCGGGAAGCCGCTGTCCTTCTGGAATGCGACCTCCCCGAGGAGAACATGGAAATCGAGCGTCTGGCGAAGGAAATCAAGCAGAAGCTCTATGGCAACAGGATCGTCATGTTCGCACCGCTCTACCTGTCCAACTACTGCGTGAACGGCTGCACCTACTGTCCGTACCACCTGGAGAACAAGCACATCTCGAGGAAGAAGCTCACCCAGGAAGAGATCAGGAATGAGGTCATCGCGCTCCAGGACATGGGACACAAGCGCCTGGCTCTGGAGACAGGGGAAGACCCGATCAACAGCCCCATCGAGTATGTCCTCGAGAGCATCGAGACCATCTACGGAATCAAGCACGAGAATGGGGATATCCGCCGGGTGAATGTGAATATCGCGGCGACCACTGTGGAGAACTATAAGAGACTGGCTGATGCGGGAATCGGGACCTACATCCTCTTCCAGGAGACCTACAACAGGATGATGTACGAGACGCTCCATCCTTACGGACCCAAGCACAACTACGCCTACCACACGGAAGCCATGGACAGGGCCATGGAGGGCGGCGTCGACGATGTCGGCATCGGTGTCCTCTTCGGCCTGAACCTTTACCGCTACGACTTCGTCGGGCTGCTTATGCACGCGGAGCATCTGGAGGTGGCCATGGGTGTAGGTCCCCACACCATCAGCGTCCCGAGGATCTGCCCTGCGGATGATGTGGACGTGAAGGACTATTCGGACGCCATCTCCGACGATATCTTCGCGAAGATCGTCGCCATCATCAGGATCGCGGTCCCTTATACGGGAATGATCGTCTCGACCAGGGAATCGATGGCTGTAAGGGAGAGGGTCCTTGAACTTGGCGTCTCCCAGCTCAGCGGAGGGTCCCTCACGAGCGTCGGCGGCTACGCGAAGAAGGAAGCTGTTGATGACAGTTCCAGGCAGTTCGATGTCTCGGACACGAGGACGCTGGATGAGATCGTGAACTGGCTCCTCGAGAAGGGTTTCATCCCTTCCTTCTGCACCGCCTGCTACAGGGAAGGAAGGACAGGGGACAGGTTCATGCAGCTGGTGAAGGCGGGTCTCATCGCGGACTGCTGCCAGCCCAACGCCCTGATGACGCTCAAGGAATACCTGGAGGACTATGCCTCCGAGGACACGAGGATCAAGGGAGAAGCCCTCATCCAGGCGGAGATCCCGAAGATCGGATCCGACCGGGTGAGGAAGATCGCGGAAGGCTACCTGAAGGAACTGAAGGATGGCAAGCGTGACTTCCGTTTCTAGACGGCAGGACATCCGCTTCCGTTTCCATGACGAAGGGGAATGGGTTTCCCTTTCCAGGGAGGAGGCCTGAGGGCTATCTCAATAATGAGGAGGAATGAGAAATGAGTCTGACAGAGACACCAAGGTCGAATCGTCTCCATATCGGGATATTCGGCAACAGGAACAGCGGGAAGTCCTCGCTCATCAATGCCCTGACAAACCAGGATGCCGCACTGGTGTCCGAGGTCGCCGGGACGACGACAGACCCTGTCTACAAGGCCATGGAGATCCATGGCATCGGACCCTGCGTGTTCATCGACACCGCAGGTTTCGATGACGAAGGTGAACTCGGAAGCATGCGGATTGCAAGGACGAGGTCCGCGGGAGAGCGGACAGACATCGCCCTGGTCGTCTTCAGCGGCGAAGTCACCGGAAGGGAAAAAGCCTGGGTAGAGGACTTCCGGAAATCCGGAACACCTGTGGTGGCTGTTGTGAACAAGTCAGATGTCCTGGAGGACGCTGCAGACATCATGAGCATGATCAGGGAGGAGCTGGACCTTGAGGCCATCCTCGTCAGCGCGAGGGAGAAGACCGGGATCAGCGCACTCGTCAGGGAGATCATCCGGGTGCTGCCCCAGGAATATGAAGCGCCAAGCATCACGGGCAGCCTCGCGAAGGATGGGGACGTCGTGGTCCTTGTCATGCCACAGGACATCCAGGCACCGAAGAACCGCCTGATCCTGCCCCAGGTGCAGACCATCAGGGAGCTCCTCGACAAGAAATGCATCGTGGTCAGTGTCACGACGGACAGGCTGAAGGATGCGCTGGCTTCGCTTTCAGCACCTCCGGCCCTCATCGTCACGGATTCCCAGGTCTTCCGGCAGGTCTACGACCTGAAGCCGGAAGG
>DATISI010000362.1:0-3632 GCA_035581745.1 Clostridiaceae bacterium | reverse complement strand
AGTACCCTGAGGGCCTGGTTGGACATGGTTTCGACTTCATCGAGGATCCTGTTCTTGATCTCTTCAGTCAGTGGCTCTATCTTTCCGTTGACCATGATGCTCTTGGAGATTTTTAGGATGTTGTCCATGGCACCTTTCGTGTGGACCCTGTAATGGTCGTCCTCCACGTTGAGGGTGGACATCAGCTTACGGTCTGAATCGAAAGGTTTCTCTCCGACTCTTTTGAACTGGCTGTTCAATTTGGGTTTGTCCATGTCGTGCCTGTTTCCAAGTACGATGAGCGCGACCTCAGTCGGGTCTCCAGTGGATTTCCCGTCTTCTGCCGTCGCATCGCTGCAAAGGACGAAGGATTTGATGAGCTGTCTGGCATCTTCCTTAGGCTCAAGATTCTCTCCCTCACGATCGAGCGAGACCTCTTCAGACAGGGTGAAGTATTTCACGACGGTCATCTTGTTCTGGGTAAGCGTTCCGGTCTTATCGGAACAGATGATGTTGACGGATCCCAGGGTCTCAACCGCAGGAAGCTTCCTGACGATGGCGTTGATCTTGGACATCCTGGTCACACCGAGGGCGAGGACGATGGCGACAATCGCCGGAAGTCCTTCTGGAATGGCTGCGACAGCGAGGCTGACCGCGGTCAGGAACATGTCCAGCAGGTCCCTTCCCTGTACGATACCGATGAGGAACATGATACCGGTTATGCCGAGTGCGAGTTTTCCAAGGGTCTTTCCCAGTTCTTCAAGTCTGACCTGAAGCGGGGTCATGCCTTCGTCATCTTCATTCAGGCTCTTGGCGATGTTTCCCACTACGGTGTTCATGCCTGTCGCGACGACGACGCCTTCACCACGGCCATAGGTGGCCAGGGTGGACATGAAGCCCATGTTGTCCTGGTCGCCGAGGGGGATGCCCTCCTTGTCCAGTTGGGATCGTGCATCCTTTTCAGAAGGTACGGATTCTCCAGTCAGCGCGGATTCCTCGATCTGCAGATTTGAGCTCTGCGTCAGTCGAAGGTCGGCCGGGATGTATCGTCCGGCATCGATGAGGACGATATCGCCAGGGACAAGCTCCGTGGAATTGATTTCGCTTTCCTTTCCATTCCTCCTGACGATCGATCTTGGGGTCGTCAGCTTGTTTAGGGCTTCAATCGCTTTCTCTGCCTTGTTCTCCTGTACCACACCGATAACGGCGTTCAGGACGACGACCATCAGGATGATGATGGCGTCTGTGCCATGACCCACAAGGATCGTGACCGCAGCTGCCGCCAGAAGGACATAGATGAGGGCGTCCTGGAGCTGGCCGAAGAACAGTGCGATTAAGGACTTCTTTTTCTTCCCCTCCAGCTTGTTCGGACCGTATTTCTCCTGTCTTTCCGCGACTTCCGCGTCAGAGAGACCCTTCGAAATATCGACCTGGAGTTCATTTATAATGTCATCTTGTGATTTCATATACCACATTTTTCGTCACCTCTCTTATTTATTATCAACTTGCAACAAAGAATATCTTACTAAATTATCAGCTTAATATCCAGTGTTCCAAAGAATCTTCTGGTTGTTTCAGGACATGCCTGAATCGGGGAAGGATGTGGGGATGCTGGGTTTCGTCCTATTCCAGGTCCTTCATGTAGGTCGCGAAGGAGGCATCGGAAGGCATCCTCAGGTCTCCTCTTGGAGAAAGGGCGATGGTTCCGACCTTCGGTCCGTCCGGCATGGCTGACCGTTTGAACTGCTGGGTGAAGAATCTCCGGATGAAGACCTTCAGCCATTTCCGGATCGTCTCCTTGTCGTAGAGGTCCCTGAAGGCGTAATCCGCCATGAACTCGATCTTCTTCACCGAAGCACCATACCTCAGCAGGTGATAAAGGAAGAAATCATGGAGCTCATAAGGTCCGATAAGGCTCTCCGTCATCTGGGAGATCTTGTTGTCCTTGTCCACCGGCAGGAGTTCCGGGCTTACCGGGGTATCCAGGACGTCAAGGAGGATCTCAGAGGTCCTTCCCGAGAACTCATATTCCGCAGCGTAACGAACGAGGTACCTGACGAGGGTCTTCGGGATGGAGGCGTTCACGCCGTACATCGACATCTGGTCTCCATTGTATGTGCACCAGCCGAGCGCGAGCTCAGACAGGTCTCCTGTCCCGACGAGGATGCCATATTCCTTGTTGGCGATGTCCATCAGGATCTGTGTGCGTTCCCTGGCCTGGACATTCTCGTAAGTGACATCATGGATGGCCGGATCATGGCCGATATCCCTGAAGTGGAGGAGGCAGGCCTCCTTGATGTCGATCTCCCTGAAGTCGGTGCCCAGCTGGTGGCAGAGTTCGACCGCATTGTCATAGGTGCGGTCTGAAGTGCCGAATCCGGGCATGGTGATGGTGACGATGTTCCCCAGGGGGAGACCCAGGATCTTGTAGGCCTTGACGATGACGAGCAGCGCAAGGGTGGAATCCAGTCCACCCGATATGCCGATCACCGCACGGTTTGAACCGACATGGGTCATACGCTTGATCAGGCCATGGCTCTGGATGTTGAAGATCTCTTCGCAACGCTCACGCTTCTCCAGTTCGTTCTTTGGAACAAAGGGGTGAGGTTCGATGAACCGGTCGAAGCCCTCGAGAGAGGTCTCCTCCTGAATGAACGTGACTTCCTGTGTCCTGTACCCTGAAGGGATCTCGATTTCGCGGAAGCTGGAATTCTTGATCCGTTCGCCCCTGATCCTGACGAGGTCAACATAGGTCGTGATGTAGTCCGAATCCAGGCTGAACCGCCCATTCTCTTTCAGCTGGGTGCCATATTCACTGATGATGCAGTGGCCTCCGAACACCAGGTCCGTCGTGGACTCGTTCACACCGCAGGAGGAATAGACATAAGCACCCATATTCTTGCTGCTCTGGATCCTGACGAGGTCACGCCTGTATGCGCTTTTCGCGACAAGTTCGTTGGATGCGGAGAGGTTCAGGATGACCTCCGCCCCCTGCAGGGACAGGTAGGACGACGGAGACACCGGAGCAAAGAGGTCTTCACAGACCTCAACGGCAAAGGTATAACGGTCTCCCCTGAACAGGAGGTTCCCGAAAGGGATGTCCTTCTGGAAGTGGAAATCCATACGGGTCTCTGTCGATCCGGTGTAGCTGGTGAACCATCTTGATTCATAGAATTCCGAATAGTTCGGGATCGTCCTTTTCGGCACGATTCCGATGACCTGTCCACCATGGAGGACAGCCGCGGCATTGTACAGCCTGCCTTTCAGCATGCAGGGGAATCCGACGGCACAGATGATCTCCTTGCCCGTCAGGTGCTCGCTGATCCTTTTCAGCGCGGCCTCCGTCTCCCTCAGGAGGTCAGAGGTCAGGAAAAGGTCGGCGACGGTATAGCCTGTGATGCAAAGCTCGGGGAACACCGCAAGCCGTACGCCTTTGGATTCAAGCTCGTCAATGAGCCGGATGATTTCATTCGTATTGAAGCCGATATCGGCGACCCTGAGTTTTGGAGACACCGAGGCTACCTTGAGATAGTCCATATTAGCACTTCCTTGCTATCCATATTTTGGATAAGGCAGGTTGACCAAATTCGGTCCATGAGGGACACGTATCATCCCATGCCTTACAAATCATTATAATTATAGCATTATTCTAT
>DATISI010000361.1:0-6341 GCA_035581745.1 Clostridiaceae bacterium | reverse complement strand
CATGAATGCTGTTGGACTGAAACACAGAAGACAAGTCGGGAAGGATTCCTGCAGAAGTGGAAAGGCTCTCCTCAACACGAGGAGGGTCTTTTTTGTCGTGGATTTATGAACAGGGGAAACAAGGTGGGGAGCGGGCTGGAGGGCTTTTTTGAACAAAGGTGATACGGTTTTGATTCCAATCGTTCTCATGATTGGATAAAATCACGTAAAATAGGTCGAATTTCTCACTTTTAATAATAATAAGGCTGAATATTCTCACAATTCTAAAGATTGTGTTAATTTATTGACAAGCTATTGAGAATGTGTTAATACTGAGATAAGAACCGGGGAAACCTAATAATTTCTCGAAAGGACAGGGCTTATGGAAACAAAGAATGCCATCTTCACCGCACATGAACTGCCGTTGGATAAGATCATGGAACTGGACCGGTATATCGCAGGCCTCGAGGACAAGGAGGGCATGCTCATCCACATCCTCCACCGTGCCCAGCATCTTTTTGGCTATCTTCCTGTCTCCCTGCAGCTGCATATCGCACGGAAGGTTGGTGTCCCTGCATCGAAGGTGTTTGGCGTGGTCAGCTTCTACTCCTACTTCACACAGACCAAGAGAGGCGTACATACCATCAGCGTCTGTATGGGGACGGCCTGCTTCGTCAAAGGCGCGGAAGAGATGAAGAAAGCGCTGAAGTCGGAGCTCAAGGTCGAATTCGGCGGAACGACGGTGAACGGGCTCTTCACCCTGAAGGAAATCCGGTGCATCGGCGCATGCGGACTTGCTCCTGCCATGATGGTGGATGACAAGGTGTATGGACACGTCACTGCGGAAGGTATCGCAACAATCATTAAATCCTACGAGGATGAGGAGTACAAAGAAGAGGAGATGGTGGAAAATGACGCCAAATCATGACACGAGGCAGGAAACGAAAATCTCCTATGTCAGCCGGAAGAAGGAAAGTGGGAAGGACCAGAAGATGACAGAAGTCCTGGTCGGCCTCGCGACCTGTGGAATCGCCGCGGGAGGGAAAGAGACCTTCAAAGCCCTTGAGGAGAGCCTCATCACGACCGGACTGCCCAATGTAAAGCTGGGTATGGTGGGCTGCATCGGGTCATGCTACTGTGAGCCGACGGTACAGGTGAACATTCCAGGTCAGGACCCAGTGTATTATGGCTATGTGACGCCTCATGTCGCGAAGGAGATCGTGGAGAAGCATCTCGGAAAGGGAGAGATCGTCACAGACCATGTGGTCGACATGGGCATGGGCAAGGTGGAACCCAAATCCAAGAAGAAAAGGCAGCTGAGGATCGCCCTGAAGAACTGCGGCGTCATCGACCCGGAGAATATCAGGGAATATATCGCCTATGGTGGATATGAGGCGCTTGGAAAGGTGCTCACCCATATGTCACCGGAGGAGGTCGTGAACACCGTCATCGAAAGCGGACTGAGAGGACGCGGCGGTGGAGGATTCCCGACAGGCGTGAAATGGAAAGCCACCGCGCAGCAGGTGTCAGACCAGAAATATATGATCTGCAATGCGGATGAAGGAGACCCTGGCGCTTTCATGGACAGGTCAGTCCTCGAAGGCGACCCGCACAGCGTCCTGGAAGGGATGATCATCGGAGGATACGCGACTGGCGCGACTTCCGGAATCATCTATGTGCGTGCAGAGTATCCGCTGGCTATCGAGCGGCTCAACATCGCGATCACAAAGGCAAGGGACCTCGGATTCCTTGGAAAAGGCATCATGGGAAGCGGGTTCGATTTCGATATCGAAATCCGGTTCGGAGCAGGAGCCTTCGTGTGTGGAGAAGAGACGGCACTCATCCATTCTGTAGAAGGGAAAAGGGGAGAACCTACGAAGAAACCACCTTATCCTTCCGTATCCGGGTACCATAACAAACCGACCACAGTCAACAACGTGGAGACCCTCGCGAACATCCCGCAAATCCTCCAGAGGGGAGCCGGATGGTTCAAGAGCATCGGAACGGAGAATTCCAAAGGAACAAAGGTGTTCGCCCTGGTTGGAAAAGTCAACAAGGTAGGTCTGGTCGAAGTGCCTATGGGAACGACGCTGCGCGAGATCATCTATGATATCGGAGGCGGAATCCCGAATGACAAGGAATTCAAGGCGGTACAGACGGGCGGACCTTCAGGCGGAGTCATCACGAAAGAGAATCTCGATACCCCGATCGACTATGAGAGCCTGCGCGCCATCGGGACCATGATGGGTTCCGGAGGCATGATCGTCATGGATGAGGACAACTGCATGGTCGACATCGCGAAGTTCTATCTGCAGTTCACCATGGACGAATCCTGCGGAAAATGCACGCCTTGCAGGATCGGGACGAAAAGGATGTATGAGATCCTAGACCGGATCACAAAAGGGAAGGCGGAACCGGAAGTGCTGGAGCGGCTGGACAAGCTCGCGAACAACATCAAGTTCTCAGCCCTTTGCGGACTGGGACAGACGGCGCCTAACCCTGTGCTCAGCACGATGAAATATTTCAGTGAGGAATACGAGCAGCATGTCCATGACCACAAGTGCGCGACAGGCGTATGCAAGAGCCTGTTCAAATACGGCGTCATCCCGGAGAATTGTGTCGGCTGTACCGCATGTAGAAGGGTATGTCCGGTCGGATGTATCACGGGTCGTGCGAAACAAGTCCACTACATCGACCTGAACATCTGCATATCCTGCGGAATGTGCTTCGATGCATGCAAATTCAGCGCCATCAGGAGGTATTGACCATGAGTGAAAAATTGAAGATCAAAATCAATGATTTTAATCTGGAAGTGGACAAAGGGACGACCATCCTGGAGGCTGCACAGAAGATCAATGTGAGCATCCCTACCCTGTGCCATATGAACCTCGAGGGGTTCGGGATCGTGAACCAGACCGCTTCCTGCAGGATGTGCATGGTGGAGGTCAAGGGAAGGGCGCCGCTTGCACCGGCTTGCTCTGAGCTCGTCACAGAAGGCATGGAAGTCACGACAGATTCCATCAAGGCGGTAACCGCAAGACGTATGAACCTGGAACTCATCCTGTCGAACCATCCGATGGAGTGCCTGACCTGCCCGAAGAACCTGGAATGTGAGCTGCAGGCGCTGGCCCAGAAGCTGAACATCACGGAAATCGCCTATGAAGGGGAGAAGATGGACCATCCGATCGACCGGTCCTCCTATGCCCTGGTGAAGGAACCTAACAAATGCGTCATGTGCAGACGGTGTGAGACGATGTGCAACGACGTCCAGACCTGCGGAATCCTGTCTGCGAACTCAAGAGGATTCGATGCTTTCGTCGGACCGGCATTCCATCTGGACATGCTGGACACTTCCTGCACCTTCTGCGGCCAGTGCGTCGCGGTATGCCCGACGGGCGCGTTATCAGAAGTCAAGAACACGCATCAGGTATGGCATGAACTGAACAATCCGAAGAAACACGTTGTCGTCCAGGTCGCTCCTGCCATCAGGGTCGCGATCGGAGAGCTTTTCGGGATGGAACCTGGAACCGTGACCACGGGACAGCTTGCGACTGCGCTGAAAAGGATGGGCTTCGATGCGGTGTTCGATACGGACTTCGCAGCCGACCTCACCATCATCGAGGAGGCGTCTGAACTTGTGCACAGGATCGAGAGCGGCGGAAAACTGCCGATCCTGACGAGCTGCTGCCCGGCATGGGTGCGGTTCATCGAGTACCAGTTCCCAGACATGCTGGACATCCCGTCCACATGCAAATCGCCTCAGGTCATGATGGGGACCATCGTCAAGACCTACTATGCCGAGAAGACAGGTATCCCGAAAGAGGATATCGTGAACGTGTCCATCATGCCATGTATCGCCAAGAAATCGGAGATCCAGAGGAAAGAACTCGTCATCGGTGAAAGCCATGATGTGGACTGGGTACTGACGACAAGGGAACTGGGTTCCATGCTGAAAGAGGCGGGAATCGAATTCTCGAAGCTCGCCGAGGGTGAATTCGACAATATCCTTGGAGAGAGCACAGGCGCATCCGTCATCTTCGGAACCACCGGAGGCGTCATTGAAGCCGCAGTGCGAACCGCCTATGAATGGATCACCCACGAGGAACTCGAGGATGTCAATTTCTACCAGCTGAGAGGAATGGAAGGCATCAGGGAAGCTACTGTCAGGATCAAGGATATGGACCTCCATATCGGAATCGCCCATGGACTGGGAAATGCCAGGAAGCTCCTTGAAAGCATCAGGAACGGAGAAGCGGAATACCATGCCATCGAGATCATGGCCTGCCCGGGCGGCTGCATCGGCGGCGGCGGACAGCCATACCACCATGGTGACATGGATATCATCAGGAAGAGGCAGGATGCCATCTATCGCGAGGACCGTGGAAAGAAGCGAAGGAAGTCCCATGAGAACCAGATGGTCATGGCCCTCTATCGTGAATATCTCGGTGAACCTTATGGAGAGAAAGCACACGACCTCCTGCACACCTACTATCATGCACGAGAGATGATCTAGGAAGCGTCTGAACCGAGGATTTCAACTGAATCAGGATAATAAAAAGAAGGTATGTGTGGACGAATATCCATACATACCTTCTTGTCCTGTCCTCCCATCCGGAATCCTTGGATTGCGGTATCGGGAAGGGCATTCATTTTCTATGGGATGGCTTAAGCCATGCTGTTCGCTGAACCAAGGACCTCGTCGATCTTCATCTCTACAAGTTCCTGGATCTCTTTCCTTGCCGCGCCGAGGTATTTCCTTGGGTCGAACTCCGCTGGGTTCTCCGCGAGGAATTTACGAAGGGCTGCTGTCATGGCGAGTCTGATGTCGGTATCCATGTTGATTTTGCAGACCGCGAGGGAAGCCGCTCTTCTCAGCATCTCTTTTGGAATGCCTGATGCGCCCTTGATGGCTCCGCCATACTGGTTGCAGGTGGCGACGTGTTCCTGGCTTACTGCTGATGCCCCGTGAAGGACGATCGGGAAGCCTGGAATCATCTCCTGGATTTCTTCAAGGATATGGAACTTCAGGTCAGGTGTCCCTGCGAACTTGAATGCACCGTGTGAGGTTCCGATGGCGATGGCCAGGGAGTCACATCCTGTACGTTTCACGAAGTCCACGGCCTGTGCTGGATCGGTGTAGACATGCGCTTCCGCATGGACATCATCCTCGACACCGGCGAGCACGCCCAGTTCAGCTTCGACGACGACGCCTCTCTCATGGGCATAGTCCACGATCTCCTTGGTCAGTCTGATGTTCTCTTCGAAATCGAAGTGGGAACCATCGAACATGACGGAAGTGAAGCCTGCATCGATGACTTTCTTGTTGGTCGCGAAATCCGGACCGTGGTCAAGATGGAGGGCGACATCGACTCCAGTCTCCTTGACGGCTGCATTGACCATTCCGAGGAGATAGTCAGGTCCTGCATATTTAAGGGCTCCTGTGGAGACCTGGAGGATGACTGCAGAGTTCTTCACTTTGCAGGCGTTGACGACTGCCTGTATGATTTCCATATTGTTGATGTTGAATGCTCCGATAGAGTACTTTCCTTCATAGGCTTTCCTGAACATTTCTTTTGTTGTTACCAGTGCCATTAAAAAACCACCTTTCATATTAGGGACGAATTTGTCCCGGAGGGACATTTACCATACCATTATAAACCAATTGAGGGGAATGTTCCAGAAGAAACGGCGTTCATCTACATCTATTGTACTAAATCCTGAACAGGAAGATATAAATTATTTGTTAACTCCCGCGAATAATTCAAGCCTGGAAGGTTTTTGAAAAGTGCGGCAAAGCTTCTATTCAAAGGGCTTCCTGAAAATCCCGAGGCAGGAAATGCCACCGGATTCCAAGCAGCGGGTATGGTTTTCCTCATACTCAGGGCGCAAATCGAGTAGCTCCAGCGTGACTATCGAGAAGTTTGTGTGTGGAGATCGAGAAGCTTGGAGCGGACCGGGAAGTGCTGTAGTATTGATTCGGAGGACTGCAAGAGGAAAGGTGATGGTCAGGGAGATTGTTCAAAAAAAGGAATCCGTGTCCTGGAAAAAAATCCCAGGATACGGATTCCACGATTCGGCTTCTATAATAAGGGGGGATACAGTTTTCAACTTCTTTATGATGTGTTTTTGGACCATGGAACTTTTGGGGATCAGGCTTCGACTTCCTTCAGGCTGTCATTGTAGACAGAAAGGTCAATCTCATCCAGCCGCTTCGCGGTGACGAGTCCTGCCACCATGGAGCCTGAGACGTTGAGGGCTGTCCTTGCCATGTCGATCAGGGGCTCGATGGCGATGAGGAGGCCGACCAGGGCTACAGGAAGTCCCATGGAGGAGAGGACGGTAAGTGCCGCGAAGGTCGCTCC
>DATISI010000360.1:0-3907 GCA_035581745.1 Clostridiaceae bacterium | reverse complement strand
ATCTTCCACTTCCTGCCTGTCGGTATCGTATGGTCGGTGACAAGGAAATTCGGTACGACACAGATTCTCGGTATCATCCTAGGTATCACGCTTGTCTCCCCACAGCTGCTGAACGCGTACGCCGTCTCTGGCGGAGCGGAGATCCCATTCTGGGACTTCGGGTTCGCGCAGGTCAACATGATCGGCTACCAGGCACAGGTCATCCCTGCCATGCTGGCAGGCTTCACCCTGGTCTATCTGGAGAAGAACCTCAAGAAGATCATTCCTGATGTCGTCTCCATGATCCTGGTTCCCTTCTTCGCCCTGCTCCTTTCGGTACTCCTCGCACATATCGTGCTCGGACCGATAGGCTGGGTCATCGGCAACGCCATCTCCACAGTCGTCTACGCCGGACTCACCTCCGCATTCGGATGGCTCTTCGCAGCACTCTTCGGCTTTGTCTACTCTCCGCTCGTCATCACAGGGCTGCACCATATGACCAACGCCATCGACCTCCAGCTCATGTCTGAGTTCGGTGGAACCAACCTCTGGCCGATGATCGCCCTCTCCAATATCGCACAGGGCTCCGCCGTCATGGCGATAGTCTACCTCCACAGAGGGAACAAGGAAGAGGAGCAGGTCTCCATACCGGCTGCCATCTCCTGCTACCTCGGTGTCACAGAACCTGCGATGTTCGGTATCAACATCAAGTATGTCTTCCCGTTCCTTGCATCCATGATCGGATCCTCTATCGCAGCGGTGATCTCTGTCAGCACAGGCGTCATGGCGAACTCCATCGGTGTCGGCGGACTTCCGGGAATCCTTTCCATCCAGGGAAGGTACATGGGCATCTTCGCTGTCTGCATGCTTGTCGCGGTCGTGGTTCCTTTCGTGCTGACCGTTCTCTTCGAGAAGAGAGGATTCCTCAGGGAAATGAAGATCAATCTGCAATAGGAAGGAGATGGTCATATGGGACTGCAAGAAAAGGTGATCTACCAGATCTACGTCAAGTCGTTCATGGACTCCAATGGGGACGGGCTGGGAGACATCAGAGGGATCACCATGAAGCTCGACTACCTCAGGAAGCTTGGTGTGGATTATCTGTGGCTGACTCCGGTATTCGTGTCTCCCATGAATGACAATGGCTATGACGTGGCTGACTACTACGCTGTCGATCCTTCCTTCGGCACCATGGAGGACCTTGATGAGCTGATTGCGGAAACGAAAAAGAGGGGGATGGACATCATGCTGGACATGGTGTTCAACCATACCTCGACCGAGCATGAATGGTTCAGGAAGGCCATGGCCGGGGATGAGACCTACAGGAACTACTATATCTTCAGGAAAGGGTCAGGCGGAAAGCCGCCGACCAACTGGGTCTCGAAGTTCGGGGGAAACGCATGGGAATATGTGGAAGATTCGGATGACTACTATCTCCACCTGTTCGACAGGACCCAGGCGGACCTGAACTGGGACAATCCCGAGGTCCGGAAGGAACTCTACAAGGTCGTGAACTTCTGGCTTGATAAAGGCGTGAAAGGATTCCGTTTCGATGTCGTGAACCTCATCTCCAAACCATCTGTTTTCGAGGATGACCAGGATGGGGACGGGAGAAGGTTCTATACCGACGGGGAAAGGATCCATGAATACCTGAAGGAGCTGAACAGGAACACCTTCGGGAAAAGGGAAGACATCATCACCGTCGGCGAGATGTCCTCCACCAATATCGACAACAGCATCCGGTACTCCAATCCGGAGGAGGAAGAACTGAGCATGATCTTCAACTTCCACCACCTCAAGGTGGATTACGATGCCGGGAACAAATGGACGCTGAAACCTTTCGACTTCATCGAGCTCAAGACCATCTTCAATGACTGGCAGAGCGCGATGGAACGGCACCAGGGCTGGATGGCCCTGTTCTACAACAACCATGACCAGCCCCGCGTGGTCTCGCGGTTCGGGAATGACAGTGTCTACCGCACGAAAGCGGCCAAGATGCTGGCCACCTCGATCCACCTCATGCGCGGCACGCCTTATATCTACCAGGGTGAGGAGATCGGCATGACCAATGCCGGCTTCTCCAACATCGAGGAATACCGGGATGTCGAGAGCATCAACTACCACGGCATCCTCAGGGCGGAAGGCCTGAGCGAGGAGGAGACCCTTGCCATCCTCAGGGAGCGGTCAAGGGACAACGCGAGGACGCCTATGCGCTGGACAAACGAGAAAGGATTCGGATTCACTGAAGGCGAGCCCTGGATCCCATTCGGCAACGGGGAACGCATCAACGCAGAGGATGACCAGAACCATGGGGAATCCGTGAACCATCACTACAGGAAGCTCATCGAACTCCGAAAGTCCCATCCGGTGATCGCGAGCGGAAGCTTCAGGATGCTGGACCTGGACCATGAACATGTCTATGCCTACATCCGGGAATATGAGGGGAAACGGCTTCTTGTCGTGAACAACTTCTACGGGGAAACCCTGAACTATTCCCTCATGGAAGCGATGGGTCCGGAAGGTCCGGTGTTCGACGGGACGGAGGATTATACCCTTCTCCTCTCGAATTATGACGACATTCTGATGGAAAACAGGGCAATCACGCTGAGACCGTATGAATCCCTCGCTTTGTATATTGAGTAAGAAGGCCTGTCGTGATAGACTGGATTTGGTGATGGTATGAACAAGTATTATAAGTTGTATAACCAGTACAGGCTCAAAATTGAAGAAGGTGACCTGAAAGCGGGAGAGAAGCTTCCCTCCGAGAAGGAGATCATGGAAGACCAGGACTATTCCCGGGATACGGTCAGGAAAGCCCTCGACCTCCTGGTGGAGAATGGCTATATCGCCAAAATCAAGGGGAAGGGGAGTTTTGTCCTCGACAACTCGAAATTCGATTTTCCAGTGGCCGGTCTCATCAGCTTCAAGGAGATGGCAGGCAAGGTCGGCTTCAGTGATTACAGCACGGAAGTCACCGAGCTTTCCATCATACGGGGCGTGGAGAAGGTCATGGAGGAACTCAAAGTCGACAGTGACGAACCCATCTGGAAGGTCACGCGGGTGAGGAAGATCAACGGATGCCGCGTGATCCTGGACAAGGACTATTTCATCATGGGGATCGTCGAGCATCTCACGAAAGAAATCTGTGAGGACTCCATCTACGAGTATCTCGAGAAGGAGCTGAAGCTTCGGATCGGATATGCCAGGAAGGAGATTGTCATCGAGTTCGCGACGGAAGAGGACCGGAAATTTCTGGACCTTGGAGAGTACGAGATGGTGGCCATCGTGAACACTTCGGTATACCTGCAGAACGGGACACTTTTCCAGTACACCCAGTCAAGGCACAGGCCGGACAAGTTCAGGTTCGTCGATGTGGCGAGAAGGAACTTCATGAAGGCAGACCCACATGAGATGCCTTAGAGGCATTGGAACGAATGCGAAGACCTGGATTCCAGAAATGGGATCCAGGTCTTCATCGCTATTTGACATAAAGGCAGAGCGGATGGAATCCCATCTTCCTTGGGGTGTGAGACTCCAGGGTCAGCGGGCTGGATCACCGCTTGAAGAAGCATCCAGGATGATATGGAATCGTGATAAATGATAGTGACATCCATAAAGATAATCGATATAATAAAGATATGAACATATTGGGATAGGATGGGGGAAAAGGATGAAGAGCAGATTGGGAAAAGCATTGGCATATATGGGAGCACTTGTCCTGTTCGTGGGTTTCATCGCAGGAATGATTTCGATGGGGGTCTACTGGCTGGGACTCCTGATCCTGTTGTCGACGACCACGATTGGGCTGATCCTGCTTGGAATCGCGAGAGTGATCGGACTGCAGGAAGAGATCCTTGCTGCGGTAACCGGGAAGAGAGCAGGACCAGAGGGGTCTCATCCTGAAAGGAACGGGATTCCCAGGACCGAA
>DATISI010000359.1:0-2701 GCA_035581745.1 Clostridiaceae bacterium | reverse complement strand
ACCTTCACCGGGAAGGAATACAGGCGCAGAGGATATGCCACGATCCTGATCGAGAAGGCGTCGGAAGAACTGAGGAAGAAGGGCTATGACTCCCTCTGCCTCTATGTCACCCTGGAGAACAGCGATGCCGTCAACCTCTATGAATCCCTCGGCTTCTACGAAGTGCCGATCACTTCGGTTACCGAGGTCATCACGGAATGAAGAAACCGGACAACGTCCAAACAAAGGGAGTGTTTGCCATGGATACGAGAACCCTCGACCAGACCCTTGATGTCCTGGGAGGCCTGGGCCTTCTGCCCCATCTCATCCTGACCGGCGACTACGGCGTGTACCTACTGGGTCACCTTGAAGGCTACACTTTTTCCTGCGCACAGAAACCCTCTGACATTGTCTTCCTCGTGGAGGATGTGCTGACACGCGGAAGATATCCAGGTTTCCATGCGGCTTTCAGGGACGCCGGCTTCGATTACCTCGAGGACTGTTATGGGTCCATCGGTGTCTTCTTCAGAGGAGAGACAAGGATCAGGTTCAACGCCTCCCTGACCGGTAGCAGGGAAAGGCGGATCGTCGACCTGAAAGGTCTTGGGCTCCGTATCATGGCGGACAGGAAGTACAACATCCTCTATGACCATGTCGCCACCCATCCCTACAGGAACCATACCCTCCGACTCCCCTCCCTGGCTTCCCTCCTGGCGTACAAGATCAGGGCTGGCCGTACGGACAAAGGGAATGCTTTCGTTCTCGATACCATGGTGCATGACCTCATCCTCCAGGACAGGGACCCCCACAGTCTCCTTTCACCTTACCCTGACGCCCAGAGACGCTACCTGAGCATCTTCCCTGGGAAATAGTCCAGGCAATCCCTGGACCTGCAGGGCAGAATGCTCCTTGTGCTTTGCCCTGATATGCTGTTATAATGTTCTTGAGTCCTATGGGCAGCCGCCCTACAACTGAATACCATATATAGGTTGCAAAGCAGCACTTTGCACGAAGAGGGAAACAGGATGAGCCTGTGCGGTCCCGCCGCCGTAAGGTACTTGAAGATCCGGAAGCCACTGGGAGACTGGGAAGGTGGATCTTTTTAAAAACCGAGCCGGAAGACCTGCCTGTATATCTACAACAAAGACTTCACGGAGATATGAGGTGTTGTAAATAGAAGGGTTTTTTCTAATCAAAAATGTTTCTATTTCTGGCATCCAAATCGGATGTTTTTTTATTTCCCAAAAGCTGGAGGACCCATGAGGAAGAGCTCTCCTCAAAGGACACTCCGCCCGCAGCAGCCGTCTGGTACCGGCCTGCGGATGCACCCATAAGACTTGAATCACAACATATGGAGGAACAGCATGAAAAAGAAACTATCCATCATCGCACTCGTCATCGTCCTCGCCCTTGGTGGGCTCTTCGTCTACAACAACTACCTTTCCCCCAAAGCGGTCGAAGGTGCCAAGGAAGTCCAGATTGTCATCATCGCGGAACGCGCCGGCATCAACGAGACCAAGACCTATCGCACAGATAGCGAGTTCGTCTATGATCTCCTGAAGGAGAAGGAAGAGGAACTCGGGATCGAACTAGAGAAATTCGAATTCGGAGAGATGGTCACCACGATGAAGGGCATCAAAGCCGAAGCCAATGAGTTCTACAGCATCCAGGTCAACGGCACGGACGCGATGACCGGAATCAAGGAGATTCCCCTCATCGACAAGGATCTCTACAGGTTTGAACTCAAGAAATGGCAGTAACCCATGACATCCCGGAATATCGGGAATCAGAAGGAAGGTGAGGCAATGATGAATCAGAATACAGGTCAGAGCAGGACCCTGTTCACGACAAAGGAACTGGTCCTCATCAGCATCCTCAGCGCGACGCTGACTGCAGGAAAGCTTGTCCTCTCTTTCATTCCCAATGTCGAGATCGTCACACTCCTCTTCATCGTGTACACCCTTGTCTTTGGTAGAAGACGGGCACTCATGGTCTCTGTAGTGTTCACCACCATGGAGATCCTCTTCTGGGGATTCTCCACATGGCTGATTGTCTACTACATCCTTTGGCCCGTGCTCATCCTCGTCACTTCGGCCCTGCGCAGCAGGTTCCGTGGCGAATACGGACTCGCGGTCATCGCAGGCCTCTTCGGCCTCACCTTCGGCTTCCATTTCGCCGTGGTGGAATCCTTCTTCTACGGCCTGAGCTACGGCGCGGTCTACTGGCTACGGGGCATCCCTTTCGATATCCTCCATGGGGCATCGAACTTCATCACCGTCCTGCTCCTGCAGAAGCCCCTGACCACGCTCCTCACGAGACTTAACAGGAACTATTTCCAGGACTGACAAATACAACCTGAAAAAATAGAAGCACAGGCCAGCCGGCTTGTGCTTCTTTCCTATTTCCACTTCTTTTCATTTCCGCTTCTTTTCGTTGCCGCATCTTCTCTCTTCCGCATCTCCCATGAATTCGGGATGTCTCCATGACAGGATTTTCAGGCTTCCATATCCCTATTCGTCTGCATGATACCACGACAGGTGAAGTCGGAAGAGTCTTTGGAGGTGTCAGGTTTATTCCACGATCCTGTTCTCGATGAAGCCGATGATCTCGACCTCGGCTCTGACCACATCCCCGTCTTTCAGCGTCTTCGGTGGGACGAATCCCATACCGACTCCGCTCGGTGTTCCTGTGGCCAGGATATCCCCCGCCTCAAGGGTCATCC
>DATISI010000358.1:0-4976 GCA_035581745.1 Clostridiaceae bacterium | reverse complement strand
AAACCTCATGAGTCATAAGCGATCATAGCAATCGCGGGTCAGGGAGCAAGACTCCTCATCCTCTCGAGTGGGTAAGCGAATAAATGAGGACAAAAGTGACAGCTGCGAAGGCTACTGAAGCTGCACCGATCCAGGTGATGGCGATGATTGGCAGACTGCTTAATGCGATTCCGCCGATGGCAGCACCTCCGGCAAAGCCCAGCATGATGAAGGTGCCGTTCAGGCTGAGGAGGATACCTGCAGCCTCCGGAGCGAGGGAGACGAGGTTAAGGCCCAGCATAGGACCGCATATCCAGGCACCAACAGACCAGACCAAAATCAGAGGAATAGCCAGGACCATCGATCCGGAGAATAGGGAGATGAGGAAAAGCGCGACTGCCTGGATGGTCATTCCAGTTGCGAGTGTACGCGTGACACCAGCTTTGTCTGCCATGAAACCTCCGAGCTTGGCCCCAACGAGGCTCGCCAGGCCAAGGCCGAAGAGGATCGTGCTGATTCCGCCTTCGTTCATCGACATGGTGGAGGTCAGGAAAGGCGTGATATAGGTGCTGACAATCGAGTAGCTGATGAACATGAAGAAGGATACACCGAGCGCAACAGAGATCTTTGGTTTCTTCAGAAGGGCGAGCTGCTTCGAGAGCGGAACTGGAGTCGCATCTCCTCCTTTAATCGGAGGAAGCGAGCGTGACACGGCGAAAATGGACAGCAGGGTGAGAAGTCCGGTACCCCAGAAGATGACCCTCCAGTCGTAGACGTTGGCGACCACACGGGCGAGAGGGACACCAAAGACCAGGGCTGAGCTAATCCCCATGGCGAGATTGGCCAGGGACCTGGCCTGGCGACCAGGAGGAGCGAGCTCAGCGACAATCGTGAAGGCGCAGACATTGAAGATTCCTGATCCCACGCCAAGCAGGACACGGGAAAGCATCAAAGATGTGAAACCAGGAAGTGCGAAGGTCAGGACCATCCCAAGGAACAGGACGGTAAGACCGATCAGCAGCTGCCTGCGCCGGTCCATCTTCGTGGTCGCCATGATGAAAGCAGGCGTCCCAAAGGCATGCGCCAGAGAGTAGGCGGTCGTAAGCTGTCCTGCCGTGGCTACCGATACCCCAACGGAGAGGGCGACTTTATCCAGGATACCCCCGAAGACGAACTGTGCCATTCCCACCAGGAAACTGACCCCGATGAGAATATAGATGATCCAGGTCCTTTTCCTTTTTCGATCCATCTCTTTTTCCATGTATTCCATCCCCTTTATTCCAGTCAGCTTGCCTGCTGTGCTCAAGACAGGCTTTTTTGTGTCCTTCTAATCCTCAAGGCAGCATATTAACCGGTGAATATATGATACGGTATGGAGTTAACTTCAAGTCAAGCGAAGTCGTGATTTTTTCATAAGATGGAAATCGGATCTGTCTATTAGACATCCGCATCCCGTTCGTCAAATGTGGAAACGGCTGTCCCTGTTCCTCTTTCTGGCTCAGGGTTCCTTGTGCCTCATTCTCATTTCAGCATGAAAGTGTGGAATCTGAATGAATAAATATCATGATCTCCTTCAAACAGACCACTATTTGAGCATGGAAAGGATGCATGGCATGAAGAACCCCTCGGCATTCCGGCCAAGGGGTTCAGGTGGGCGCTATGGATTACAGACAAAATAGGCATACGAGATCTGGAATAGGGAGATGCTGGAACCTAAAGAAGTCATCATCTCCGTTCAGGGCATTCGGTCCGCTATCCATTCAACGTTGTTCGGGGAAAGCGGATGTTCCTAGTCCAGACGGATGTTCTTCAGTTCTTTGTAGATGAGGACACCAAAACCTATGATATAGACGACGACTGGAGAGAATCCCAGAAGGAGTCCCTTTGTTTTCTTTTTCATTGATCATCATCCTCCTTTTAAATATTATCTCAGAAGAATATTAAAAATGAATGAATACGGAGAAGATTCCTGTATTCAACCGTTTAAAGATATCGTTATAATGGAGGAAAAGGAAGGAATTCAAATCAGGCCAAGTGGGAGGCTGTCCATGGACTTTAGATATGGTAAGAACGACTGGAAGACATTGAGGAGAGGTCAGGAGAACTGCTATCTCCTGACAAACCGGAAAGGCGGTTATTCGTCGATGAGCATGGTCGGGTCATGCGCGAGGAATGAGCATGTCCTGCTTATGGCATCCGTCAAAGCACCCAACACCTGGGTGCAGCTCGTTGCGAAAATGGAAGAGGTCATCGCGTTCAAAGATAAGGTGGTGAGCCTTGCCGCGCAGGAGCATGTGGGCTACCTTTCGAACCAGGAGGGTCAGCGGTATCTTGATGGGTTCTCTGTGGACCCCTTCCCGAGATGGTCCTATCTCGTCGAGGGACTGGAGATGGAGAAGTCCGTCATCATGGCATACGAGGAGAATCTGGTGATGGTCAGATACAGGATGGAGAACCACACAACGGATAACGTGGTGGTAAGGCTCAGGCCCTGGCTGCGGTTCACGCCAAAGGGGACAATGCCTGTAAAGGGTCAGGTCTTCGAGGTGACCGGTGAAGCTGTGAAGAGCAATGGCTACCAGCTTTTCCATAGGACAGATGGAAGACTGGAGATGGAGGAGGAGGTCTGGAAGGAGGACCTGTATTTCGAGGATGATGCCAGGGATGGAAGAGAGGCCATCGGCACGATCTTCTCGAACCATAGTTTCGTCTATGAGCTCATGCCCGGTGAGGAGAGGGAAGCCCATGTCATCTACAGCCTGGACCGTGGGACACAGGAACCGGATGAGATAGTGGAAGAGGAGCTTTCGAGGCTGCGACGACTTCAGGAACAGTCCGGACTCAGAAGCCGCATGGGAAGACATCTGGTCACCGCGGCGGACCGCTTTGTGGTCGACCGTGAATCCACGGGAGGCAGGACCATCATCGCAGGATATCCGTTCTTTGGAGACTGGGGACGGGATACCATGATCGCGGTCATGGGATGCTGCATCGCAGCAGGACGGAAGGATGATACGGAGAGCATCTTCCGTACCTTCATGACGTATGTGAGGCGGGGAATCATGCCGAACATGTTTCCAGAAGGGGACCTTCCGCCCATGTACAATACCGTGGATGCTTCCCTGCTCTTCATCTATGCGGTCTATACGTATTATCTGGAGTTCGAGGACCTGGACTTCGTCCGTGAAGCCATGCCCGTCATGATGGAGATTGTGGAATGGTACAAGAAGGGGACGGACTTCAGGATCCGGATGGAGGAGGATGGCCTGATCTCCGCTGGGGAAGGATATGACCAGGTGACCTGGATGGATGTGCGGATCAAGGATGTGCTGCCCACCCCACGACATGGGAAGCCAGTCGAGATCAACGCCTACTGGTATAACGACCTGAAAGTGATGGAATGGTTCTCGAAGCTTACGGGGCTGGGCGATGCTTCAGCCTATGGAACGCTGTCGGAGAAGGTGAAGGTCTCCTTCAATGAGAAGTTCTGGAACGAAGAGAAAGGGTGCCTGCGGGATGTTGTCTCGGGAACATCGTCGGATAACCAGATCCGCTGCAACCAGATCTGGGCGGTTTCCGTTCCATTTGGGATGCTCGACAAGGCGCGGGAAAGGCAGGTCGTGGAGACAGTATACACGCATCTCTACACCCCTTATGGTCTACGCTCGCTTTCTCCGGAGGACGCTGAATTCAGGCCCTCCTATGGAGGGTTATTGTGGGACAGGGACCTGTCCTATCATCAGGGGACAGTATGGGGATTCCCATTAGGCGGTTACTACCTGGCCTACCTCAAGGTCAACGGATACAGCAGGACTTCCATGGAACGGGTGAAGAGGCAGCTGGACATGCTTGAAGGGACCTTAAGAGAAGGCTGCATCGGACAGATTGCAGAGATCTTCGATGAAGAGGATCCTTCGACTTCCAGAGGCTGCTTTGCCCAGGCCTGGAGTGTCGGAGAACTGCTTCGGGTATTCAAAGCCCTGGAGCATATTCCCGGAGTGCCCGGATGGTAGGAGGTGATAGGGATTCTGCGGGGCTCTCGCCTGACCCTTCATAAATATCCACTTTGCAGTCTGAACAGAAGGATTCCATCGGACAGTGCACTACAGGCTGATTTGCGTGATAAGGGAGACGACGCTTCCTTGTCGCTTCAAACAGTGCACATAAGGATTGATGCCCTTCAAGGATTCAGGGTCATCTCAAAACCTGAGGCTTCATTCAAGCGGTCCGATTTCAGCTGGAAAATTTGTTCCTGAAAAGGTTATCAATTTGAATGAAAAATGAGAGAATTCATGTTAGAATAATTATATTGGCAAAAAAGTGTATAAAAACCCATGCGATATTGCTTGGAACGCAAAAAAATATAATTGGAAAAGGGGATTAATTAATGAGTAAACCAGTTCTATCCGCTCACTTCGAGTCCAGGACACCATCAGATGTCAGACTTGCGCAGATGAAATATGAGGAGCGTAAGGTCAAACCCGAAGCGGTAATCAATGTAGGTATCGGAAATGTCTCCCTTCCTACCAATCCAGCGATGATGAAGAGAATGTTCGAGCTTGGTGCACCGGAGAGTCCGTTCGCGAAAGGTGTCGTCAGATATTCAACCACTGCAGGATTCGTGGAGACTCAGGACGCATTCAAGAACATCCTGAAATGTGAAGGCTTCGACACCAGCAAACTCTTTGTACAGGTGACTGACGGCGGATCCTCAGCGATGGAACTGCTGCTGCTTGGCGTCTGCGGAGCCGCTGGTACGGATGACAAGCCACTGATGGTCATCGACCCGGCTTACACCAACTACATCTCCTTTGCGGAAAGGGTTGGGCGTAAGATTGTCACTGTGACACGTGAACTGAATGACGAGGGCAAGTTCAGCCTTCCAGAAATGAATGAGATCGAGGAAGCCATCAAGAAGCACAATCCAGGCGCGCTTCTGGTCATCCCTTATGACAATCCTACAGGACAGTACTTTGGCTATGAGACCTTAAAGGCTC
>DATISI010000357.1:0-1573 GCA_035581745.1 Clostridiaceae bacterium | reverse complement strand
ATTCCCGAAGCCTTGTGATGAGCTCGGCATTCTTCTGTCTGATGTTGACAAGAAGGGAGATATATCCAATGGCGATCTTGTTCTCGATGTAGATCCCCACAACAAGGCCCATGGCGAAGCCTAAGGCATAGACCAGCATGGAGATGATGCTCTGGTCTCCGGAGAGGACGATCGCGAGGCCGAAGACATAGATGATGCTTTCAAGGAAGCCAAAAAAGGCGGTGAGCACGGTCAGTTTCTTGACCATGCAGATGGTCCTCAGGGCAAGCATCGGCACATAAAGCAGCTGCAGCAGCAGGATCAGGAAAATTTCTCTCATATCGGTCTCCTATACACGTCAGGTTCTGGCGGCGGTTGCAGTGATGTCTTGTCCTATCGTAACACAAATGACAGGATCCTGCAGGGATGGATTCTATTCTCCTCCGAAGACATCATCGACAGGACAGTCAGGAACGAAAAGGGATCAGGTCTCGTCGCTCCGGACCTGTCCATGTCGTTCCTCCAGACCGAAGCTGAACACCTTCTCTGCCCTTTCCCGCAAGGCGAGTTCGGACTCGTCCGTTGTCTCGTCTAGCACGATATGGTGCGGGGTGGGATGGTTGAACTGGTTCACGAAGATGAAGGTGATGAACCCTTCCGCAATGTGGTGGTCATTTGTCGCAGAATGCACCCTTCCATAGACGGTCAGGCTGGTTTTCCCTGTCCGGACGACGATGTTCTCGAAGTCGATGATTTCACCACCCTGGGTCGGACGTTTCACCAGAAGGCTGTGGATCTTCAGGCAGACAAGGTTGTCAGGCTTTCCGGTCTCCTTCCCCGCACAGATGAAGCAGCTTTCGACGAACCATTCGGTAAGCCGTCCCGCATAGAGGGTATGGTGGTGGTTGAGTTCCTGGGAGATGACCAGTCTAGAGGATGATGTCTTCTTCATGATCGTGACTCCTTTCGAGGAATTCTCCTCTCTCTTCAGGATTGAATCTGCCATAGAGCAGAGCGTCATGGTATCTTCTGTCGATGAGATAATAATCCCTGAGGCGTCCTTCCAGATGGAATCCGTTCTTCTCCAGGATCCGGAGGGAGCCGGTATTGGCCTCTACGACCTGGGCATGGAGCTTGTGGAGGTGTAGGATGTCGCAGGCGAAACTGTCCATCATGGAGATGGCTTCCGTACCATAGCCTTTTCCCCAGTGCTTCGGATGAAGGACATATCCGATTTCCGCATGCCTTGCCTCGAGGTCGAAGTTGAAGATCATCGCAGTGCCGATGAGCTCCTTCGTCTCCTCGAGCACGATGGAAGCGTAGATATGGGTGCCTGCAGCTTCACGTTTGCGCATCTCCTCGATATGGCGGAGGGTTTCCTCCGGGGTCTTCATCAGCTTCCATCCAATGAACCGGGAAGCGTCCTCGTCTGAGGTATAGCTGTGGATCTGAAGGACATCACTGACATCAAGTGGTCTGAAGCGGAGGGTCTTCCCCGCAAGGCTGTGGAACAGGTCTGTTTTCATCGCATTTCCTCCATATCTGAGTATCTTGTCTCCATTATACAGAATAGCTTGGTATTCTGATAGCGTCT
>DATISI010000356.1:0-3065 GCA_035581745.1 Clostridiaceae bacterium | reverse complement strand
ATCTTGATGACGGGAACGATCCTGACTTCCTTTAGCTTTGCTATGGCATTTCGCATATTGTTGTCCATTCTCAATCCTCCCTTTCCACTTGGTATCCTGCTATACGACCCTGAATTCCAGCTCTTCACCCTTCAGTCCTCTGACCACATTCTCTGCACAGATCATCCCCACAGCGTTGATGGCTTCCAGAGAATACATTCCGATGTGTGGTGTGATGACCACGTTCTCCAGGGTGAGAAGCGGATTCCCAGAATCGATGGGTTCTTTCTCGGTCACATCCAGGGCAGCGCCCAGGATCCGTCCTTCCACCAGGGCCTGATAAAGGTCCTCTTCGCTGATGATTCCCCCTCTCCCTGTATTGACGAGGATGGACTCTTTTTTCATGCGGCATATGGTGTCATAGTCGAAAAGTCCATTTGTCTCCGCCGTGAGGGGGACATGGATGGAGATGACGTCCGATTCCGCGAGAAGGGTATCAAAGTCCACAAGCGATACGAAGTCCCGGAACTCCTCGGGTACGGATTCCTGGAATGGATCATAGGCATAGACCTTCATGCTGAAACCTTTTGCCCTTCGTGCCACGTTCTTCGCGATGGCTCCAAATCCGACAAGCCCCAGTGTCTTCCCGAACACATCACGGCCTGTGTAAGGCTTCCATTCCCCTTTATGAACCCTTTTGTCTGCGATCGATATTCCCCTGCTCAGATTGAGGATATGCCCGAAAGCAAGGTCCGCTACCGCGTTGGCATTCATGGCGGGCACATTCGTCACCAGGATGCCCATCTCCCTGGCTGTCACCAGGTCGATATTGTCCACACCCGCTCCATGCTTTGCGACAATCTCCAGTTTCTGACATCCCCTCATCACTTCAGTCCGGAAAGGATGAGCCCCTATGATGAGCGCATCGTAATCTTTGACTTCAGTTTCGAAGCGTTCCAGATTGAAATCCTGTCCCATATGGGTGACCTCGATATCCGCTTTCTCGAGGACCTCTATGGGAAGATGGCTCTTCTGTCCAAAGGATCTTGATGTTACCAGTACTTTATACATTCCTCTTCATCTCCATTTACCCCAATTCATACTTATTCCGCAGGTTTCAGCTGCTCTGATAGACTGTTGAAGCCGTGTCCCCGCCTTCTCCGCTCCAGTCATGGTGGAAGAATTCCCCGCGCGCGCAGTCCGTCCGCTCGAACATGTGCGCACCGAAATAGTCACGCTGTGCCTGGAGCAGATTCGCAGGAAGTTTCGCGGTATGGTAGCCGTCATAGTAGGATAATGCTGCACTGAGTGCAGGCACCGCAACGCCACTGTTCACACCCAGGACGACGGTCTGTCGCAATCCGCCAATGGATGCTGCCAGCTCCCGATGGAAGAAATCATCCACCATGAGGTTCTTCAGCTTCCCGTTCCTGTCATAAGCCTTCCTGATGTCATCGAGGAAGGCGGACCGGATGATGCATCCTCCACGCCAGATTGATGCGATTTCCCCGAGATTCAGTTCCCAGCTGTAACGCTCCGATACCGTGCTCAACAGGGAGAATCCCTGTGCATAGGAGACGATTTTTGCGGCATAGAGCGCTTTTTCCAGCGCGGCGACCGCCTTTTCCCTGTCGACGTCAGGTTTTTCGGGCTGTTCCACCAGGCAGGAAGCCTCCATACGCTCATCCTTCAGGAAGGAGAGCGCCCGGGCGTATACGGCCTCAGTGATGAGGGATACCGGCTGGCCTTCCTCAAGCGCTGACATGACTGTCCACTTTCCTGTCCCTTTCTGCATGGCGGTATCCAGGATGCTGTCCACAAGGTAGCTTCCATCCCCATCCTTCTCTGCCAGGATCTGTGCGGTGATCTCGACGAGGTAGCTTTTGAGGACGCCTTCATTCCATCTCGTGAAAACATCAGCCATCTCAGCATTGTCAAGCTTCAGGACATCTCTCAGGACGGCATAGATCTCGCAGATCAGCTGCATATCCCCATATTCGATTCCGTTATGGATGGTCTTGACGTAGTGCCCCGCTCCACCATTCCCGATCCAGGCCGTACAGGACTCGTCCTTCGCGGCACCGGCCTTCGCTGCGATATCCCTGAAAATGCCGCTGATTTCAGGCCAGGCTTCCTTCGCACCCCCGGGCATCATCGAGGGACCATACAATGCGCCAAGCTCTCCGCCCGATACGCCCGACCCCACGAAATAGATCCCTTTCTCATAGAGCGACTTCGTCCTTCGCTCAGAATCCTCATAGTTCGAATTTCCACCATCGATCAGGATGTCCCCTTTTTCCAGATGCGGCAGGAGGTTCTCGATCGCGCTGTCGACGACACTCCCCGCCTTGATCATCATCATGATCTTCCTTGGTCTCGTAAGCGACGCTGCGAACTCCGCCATGTCATAAGTCGGAATGAAGTTGCGCCCCTTCCCTTTCTTCTCCATGAATTCTGAAACAGCCTTCACCGACCGGTTCAGGATGGAGACCGTATAGCCCCTTGACTCGATGTTGCGGGCCAGATTCTCTCCCATGACCGCCAGGCCATAGACTCCAATGTCACCTTTCATATGCCACCCCCAAATTATTGACCCATAAAGAGTCATTCATATACAATTGATATTTTTACATATGTATATGTTTCGATTACTCCCCCATCATAACTGATATAAAAATATTTTTAAAGTCTAAAATTCAATTTCTTACGCGATGGATTTAATTTATCTCCTCTCCCAGCGCAATCATCAAAGATGATTCGCTCTCGATTCTGGTGTACATCAGCCCTCTTTCCGGGCTAATCTCTCATCAAAATGAACCATGAACTGTTCCGGACAACACGAGAGATGACGCGTTCTACACCCGTCTGATATGACCTTGAGCGCGCGAAAAAAGACCTCGTTCCACCGATCAAAAGATGGAGCGGGGTCTTGTTCGTATGCGGATTTTTATAGATGACAATCTTATTTTGATGCGGGGCTTCGTCGGATGAGGATCCTCTGATCCATAAGGGGATGCCTTAAATTTCTTCCCTTTTCCTTGCCACGTACTCTTTGGGGATATGCACCTCGATGACCGTCCCCTTCA
>DATISI010000355.1:0-2917 GCA_035581745.1 Clostridiaceae bacterium | reverse complement strand
GTGACCCAAATCCTAAAAAGTGAACATTTGTTTGCAATGCAAAAATCGGTATGATATAATTTAAGAAACATGTTAATGAGGTGTAGTAATGGCAAATAAAGATATGAAGGGTAAGGTCTATGCGTTCATCCTATCCTTTACCGCAGACAAGGGATATCCTCCTTCTGTCAGAGAGATAGCCAGTGCGGTGAATCTCAAATCAACTTCCTCGGTACACAACCAGCTTCAGAAGCTGGAAAAGGATGGTCTGATCAAACGGGATCCGACCAAGCCAAGAGCCTTGGAGATTCCGGAACTGAACAACAAACCGGAGATGGTCCATATCCCGATCGTGGGTAAAGTAACCGCCGGCGTCCCTATCCTTGCGGTGGAGAACATCGAAGACTATTTCCACCTGTCCATGAATTTCGTCAAACATGACAATGAGCTGTATATGCTCAAGGTATCCGGAAACAGCATGATTGAAGCGGGAATCAACAATGGCGATTTTGCCATCGTTGAGAAAGTGAACGCCGCGAAAAACGGAGACATCGTCGTGGCCATGATTGAAAGCGAAGCGACCATCAAGCGATTCTTTAAAGAGAAGGACCATATCAGACTCCAGCCTGAGAACTCCTCCATGCAGCCCATCCTTGTCCCTACCTGTGACATCCTGGGCAAGCTGGTCGGTATCTACAGGAAGTTCTGATGAAACCATAATCGAGATTGTTAAAAGTGCCTGCAATCCGCATGAGGATTTGCAGGCACTTCTTATTTAGGGATAACGCTTAAAGAAGGTGTCCCTGAGAAATATGATATCTTGATGGATCCCATCATAGAAATTACATGCTGTTCTTCTCCCGATGTGGTCGTTCCTGGACATACTGCTGTTCCCTCTTTCTAGAAGGTGAGCACACCGATGACATTCAGGAAGACCAGGAATAGAAGAAGCGGTGTCACATATCGAAGGACACTGTGGTAAGTACTGACAAGCCTGCCATTCTTCAGGATTCCCTGATTCGAGAGCTCAAGTTTCAGGTTTGCGGAACTGACCCTGTATCCCACATAGATAGCGATGAGAAGACCGCCTATGGGAAGGAGGATATTCGAGGACATGTAGTCGAAGGAATCGAAAAAGCTCTTTCCGAATATCCTCGCGGAACCGAATATGCTGGAAGGATGCACCGTAAGGGCACCGACAATGAGCATCACCGAGGTATTGAGGAGGACCGCAGTCGTGCGCTTCATCTTCAGCTCTTCCGTAAAGAAGACCACCACCACCTCAACCATCGAGATCATGGCTGTCGTCGCCGCGATGGAGGTAAGGAGGAAGAAAAGGATGAGGAGGATATTGCCGAAGGGAAGCAGGGAGAATACCAGCGGAATCGTCTGGAAAAGGAGCCCGGGACCCCCTTCAGGCGCCAGCCCGAAGGTGAACACGACCGGAAAGACCGCAAGCCCGGCAAGCAGCGACACGACAGTATCAGAGAGTGCAACGTGGAATGAGGTTTTGATGAGGTTGTTGTCCGATGTGAAGTAACTTCCATAGGTGATCATGGTTCCCATGCCGAGGGATAATTTGAAGAAAGCGAGACCCAGTGCTGTAAGGACAACCGAGGCGTCCACTTTGCTGAAATCTACCCGGGCAAGGAAATTGAAGCCTTCTGTAGCACCTTCAAGGGTGAGTGCACGGATCACGCATACGACAATCAGGACCAGAAGGACAGGCATCAGGGTCTTGGTCACCCTTTCAATCCCCTTCTTGACGCCAGCGCAGAGGATCAGCGCGACCACTGAAATGGCGATGGCCTGCCAGACAAATGGAGAAACCGGACCAGACACGGCTTCACTGAACTGGCTCTCCACCACAAGCCTCGCCTGTTCAAAGGACAGACCTGACAGGCCACGGAAATCACCGCGTATGGCTTTGAAGACGTAGGCGTAAACCCATCCCGCTACGGCACTATAGAAGAACATGATGAGGAAGGAGGAGGCCATCCCCATGAATCCGATGACCCTCCAGTATTTCGATGCCTTCAGTTTCCTGAAGACGCCAACGGCATTGGAACGTGTCTTCCTTCCCAGATAGAACTCGGCTACCATGATCGGTACACCCACGAGTGCGATGCAGACAAGATAGATGAGGATGAAAGCACCTCCACCATTCGCTCCCGTGAGATACGGGAACTTCCATATATTTCCAAGGCCCACCGCTGAGCCTAGCGTCGCAAAGAAGATCGCGAGTCCCGAGGAGAAGGTCTCTCTCGACTTCGGGGACCCAGCCAGGAATTTTTCGTCATTTTTCATTTGTGCACCGTCCATTCTTTTCGTCTTTATCCCGCAAGGATAACTTCAAGGATTCCGGATTTCCTGTCATGAAAACCTCCCCCTGTGGAATAATCATTATATGATACCACAGACGGTTGAAGAAATCCACGCTGCCGGTCATGATCCCAACCAGCCTGATATGATTTGGTGAACCCTATGTCGCAGCGCATGATCGTGACAACTTGAACAACGTCATCTAAGAGAAGATTCCCACTTATCCCTTAGGACATCATCCCTATTCAACGTCTCTTCCCTCCCCACTTGACGAGACAAAAGAGAAGCCTCCTGTTCCAGCATATCATCTGGACCAGGAGGCTTCCCTTTGCATGTGTCGTATGTTCGGATCAGATCCCTTCCGAGTCATCATGGGTTTTCTTACGGGCGTCAGTACCGTTCCGTTCGATATTCCCATTCTTTCCATTCTTTCCGTTCTTTCCATTCTTCACGGGTTTCTCGGCCTTTTCAGGAATCTTCTCTACATCCTCAGTCTTCTTGTCATTGCCTTTTATGGTCACCTTCAGCTCCTTGATCCTTCGCCCCTGCATCTTGATGACTTTGAACTCATTCCCGAAATGGTACACGGTATCCCCTTTGAGCGGTACCCGACCAA
>DATISI010000354.1:0-4255 GCA_035581745.1 Clostridiaceae bacterium | reverse complement strand
GATATCCCATGGTTGACTGATGACGTGTCCTCGGGACCCTATTAAATATTCAATATAGTGAAATATTATTCAT
The DNA here is from genome assembly GCA_035581745.1 of Clostridiaceae bacterium. GTDB lineage: Bacteria > Bacillota > Clostridia > Clostridiales > Clostridiaceae > Youngiibacter. The sequence continues at coordinate 4,182 of DATISI010000354.1, read as the reverse complement.
TTCCTTCCCCCCTTTTAGATGGTATATTTATACTATATGGTATTCGAGGTGATTTTATGCTCAACGATCTGCACATCCATTCCAGCTTTTCGGACGGAGCATTCACACCAGAAGAATTACTTAAAATTGCCGAGGAGAAGGGAATCCGGTACATCTCCATCACAGACCACGATACGCTGAATGCCTATGACGGTTTCAGTGTGGACGCCGCTTCACCCGTAAAGGTGATTCCGGGCCTCGAGGTCTCCACCTACTATAAAGGCAGGGAACTCCATCTGCTCTCCTATTTCCACGACCCATACCATGAAGAGCTCCGGGAACTCCTGGAGAAGATCAAGACGGACCGCGTGGACAGGTATGACAGGATCATGGAGAACCTCAGGAACCTTGGCCTTGACCTCCCTACCGACCTTCCCCCCCTGGATTCCTATGGAAGGGCCCACATCGCCAAGATGCTGGTCTCCCAGGGGCATGTCAAATCGTTCCAGGACGCATTCGATATCTATCTCGATGTGGACAAACTCGCCTATGAGAAGCGGTTCAAGATCGATACCAGGGAAGCGATTCCGCTCCTGGTCCGTGCTGGGGGAATCCCGGTTCTCGCCCATCCGGGGGAGAAGCTGTACAACCTGCATTTTGAGGAGCTTCTGAAAGAACTGAAGGCGGCTGGTCTTCTTGGGATCGAGGTTTACCACCCCTCACACAAGAAGGAACTCTCGAACAGGCTTTATGGCCTTGCCAGGAAATATGCCCTGGTTATCACAGGTGGAAGCGACTTCCACGGTTACCGGAACGGGTCGACAGATATTTTAGGTAGATTTGGTGTCAATGACAAACTTTTGAAAAGGCTTCTGAACTACAAGGAGAAAAGGGGCGGGTCACCGTGACCTTCCCATCTCCCCGCAAGGCGGCCGGACCGCATGTGGAGACATCCCAAGCGAAATGAAATGAAATTTTAGGAGGAACATATGAACTATTCCAACAAAGCCATCAACCTCACCCCATCCGTCACCCTGGCGATCACAGCCAAAGCGAAGGACCTCAAGGACCAGGGAAAAGACGTCATCGGATTCGGCGCAGGGGAACCAGACTTCAACACCCCGCAGAACATCATCGACGCAGCGGTGAAAGCGATGAACGAGGGGAAGACCAAATATACCGCCGCATCTGGAATCAATGAGCTGAAAGATGCTGTCATCGCGAAGCTCTCGAGGGACAACGGCCTGACCTATGGCAGGGACCAGGTCATCATCTCCACCGGAGGCAAGCAGTGCCTCTCCAATGCCTTCACAGCGCTCCTGAACGACGGAGACGAAGTCCTTATCGCCATCCCATACTGGGTGAGCTATCCGGACCTTGTGACGCTCTCAGGCGGTGTCAGCGTGTTCCTTGAGACAGAGCGGGACAATGACTACAAGATCACTGTGGACATCCTCGAAAGACAGACGACAGATAAGACGAAGGCCCTCGTCCTGAACAGTCCGAACAATCCTACCGGGACCATCTACACCGAGGAGGAGCTAAGGGAAATCGCGGAATTCTGCAGGAAGCGGGACCTCTTCATCATCTCCGATGAGATGTATGAGAAACTCATCTATGGGGACGAGAAGCACGTCTCCATCGCAAGCCTCTCGGAGGATGCCTACAGGAGGACACTCATCGTCAGCGGCCTCTCCAAGTCCTATGCGATGACCGGATGGCGGATGGGCTATGCCGCAGGTCCGAAAGACCTCGTGAAGCTCATGGGAAGCATACAGAGCCATACCACATCCAATCCGACGAGCTTCGTCCAGTATGGCGCCGTGGAAGCCCTGAACGGCGACCAGGGATTCATCTCGGAGATGAATGACGAGTTCAGGAGAAGGCGCGACTACATGGTGGAGCGGACAAGAGGCCTTAAAGACCTTGACCTCATCTACCCCAAGGGTGCTTTCTATGTGATGATTGACATCTCCCTTTATCTTGGGAAAACCTATAAGGGAAAGGTCCTGAAGGATTCCATCGACTTCTCCCAGTATCTGCTGGAGGATTACCTTGTCGCCGTGGTGCCCGGTCAGGCTTTCGGACTGGAAGGTTTCGTACGGGCTTCGTATGCGACCAGCATGGAGAACATCAGGAAAGGTTTCGACAGGATCGAGGCATATCTCTCCAACATCATATAAGGGAGGTCATTCCATGGACAAGGTTGTAGAACTGTACATGCCTGTCGCCGGTCAGATCATTCCACTGAGTGAGATCAACGACTACCTCATCGAGAACACCGTGGACGGGGCTGGCGTGGGGATCATCCCGAACGGGGACATCTTCTTCGCCCCGGTATCCGGCAAGGTGGTCATGGTGTCCGACACGCTGAACAGCGTGGCGATCAATACCAAGAACAACATCACCATCCTGATCCATGGCGGTATGGACACCGCCAAGCTGGAAGGACGCGGCTTTGGCATGTATGTGCGCACAGGGGACAAGGTCACCGTGGGAGACAAGCTCTTCTTCATGGATCGGGACTATGTGGAGCTCACTGCAAAGCTGACGACCCCCCTCATCATCACCACCCCGCACAAGATCGCGAGCTTCAACGTGGACTATGACGTGAAGAGTGCATTCGTCAAATTCATGGATATCCATGTTGTGAAGGAATGACTATTGTCATAGAACCAAAACATGCTATAATGAAAGTGTTAGTATTTGGATAAATCAGCATATGAGGTGAATTTATGGTTTCAAAGGAAGTAATGGTAAAAAACCCTACTGGACTGCATGCAAGACCGGCTACGCTACTCGTCAAGAAAGCGTCATCCTTCAAGTCCGACGTCAGTGTGGAATATAACGGCAAGAAAGCCAATGTGAAGAGCCTGATCGGTGTCCTTTCACTTGGTGTGACAAAAGGTGCGAAAATCACCGTCTTCGCGAATGGTGAAGATGAAGAGACAGCAGCTGAAGAGGTTGCAAAGCTGATCGAGACACTCGAAGAGTAATCCGAGAAACCCTGGTGACAGGGTTTTTTAATTTTTTACGCTCCGGAGCATGCTCTGGAGCCTGTATCAGCCCAGACAGAAACAAACCGTAGAAACAGAATCTAAGGATAAGGATGGAGGAAATGATGAGAGATACGTATGAAAGTCCACTGAACCGGAGATATGCCTCTAAGGAAATGAGCTATATCTTCTCCGACCTGAAAAAATTCAAGACCTGGAGGGCACTGTGGATCGCACTCGCTGAAGTGGAGCATGAACTTGGCCTTCCGGTCACTCTCGAACAGATCGAGGAACTCAAAAGTTTCAAGGAGGAGATCAACTTCAAGGAAGCCGAGGAAAGGGAGAAGTCCGTGCGTCATGACGTCATGAGCCATGTCTATGCCTATGGTCTCCAGGCGGTTGGCGCGAAGGGGATCATCCATCTCGGCGCGACCTCCTGCTACGTCGGTGACAACACCGACCTCATCATCATGAAGGAAGGCCTTCTCCTCCTGAGGACAAAGCTCATCCAGGTGGTCAGGAACCTCAGGGCGTTCTCCCTGCAGTACAAGGACCTCCCGACCCTGGGCTTCACCCACCTGCAGCCGGCACAGCTCACGACAGTAGGCAAGAGGGCGACCCTGTGGCTCCAGGACCTTCTCCTTGACCTCGAGCAGCTGGACTTCGTCATCGACTCCCTGCGCTTCCGTGGTGTCAAGGGCACGACCGGAACCCAGGCCAGCTTCATGAGCCTCTTCGACAACGACGAGGAGAAAGTGAAACTGCTGGACCAGAAGGTATCCGAGAAATTCGGGTTCAGCCGCGTGTTCAAGATCACCGGTCAGACCTATTCGAGGAAGCTCGATTCCATCATCCTCAACACCCTGAGCGAAATCGCCCAGAGCGCATACAAGTTCAGCAACGACATGAGGCTCCTGCAGCACATGAAGGAGCTGGAGGAACCCTTCGAGAAGAACCAGATCGGTTCTTCCGCCATGGCCTACAAGCGCAACCCCATGCGCAGCGAGCGGATCAGCGCGCTGTCACGATACATCATCGTCGATGCGCTGAATCCTGCGATCACCGCTTCCACCCAGTGGTTCGAGAGGACCCTGGACGATTCGGCGAACAAGCGGATTTCCGTCGCTGAGGCATTCCTGGCGCTCGATGGCGTCCTGAACCTCTATATCAACATCTCCTCAGGCCTTGTCGTCTACGAGAAGATGAT
>DATISI010000353.1:0-3833 GCA_035581745.1 Clostridiaceae bacterium | reverse complement strand
TTCGCAGGTGTCGCCTCCATGGATCCTCGTAATCCTCAGGACATGAAGCGGGCGATGATCGAGAATGAGGCGCCTCCGAGCCATATCAGCCTTTTCGAAGGCGGGCTCCTCGCCTGCAACTATCATGATGGCAAACTTGACCTGTACGCGATTGAGGACGGACATGTGACGGAAAGGCTCCAGTCCCTCCAGCACGAAGGGTCGGGTCCCAATGAAGGCCGTCAGGAGAAATACCATATCCATTTTGCCCTGCAGAATCCACATAACAAGGATATCCTCGTTTGCGACCTGGGCACGGACAAAGTCTACATCTACAGCTTCGATGGAGAACTGACGAAAAAGGGAGAGATCATCTTCCCTGCCGGAAGCGGACCTCGTCATCTCGTCTTCCATCCTGAAGAGAAGATTGTCTATGTCCTAAGCGAACTGAGCTCCCAGCTCTTCACCGTGGACTTCTCCAGTGGAGCATATGCCCTCACGGGAACAGTCAACGCCCTCCCACAGGATTTCACCGGGGAGAACACCGCCGGAGCCATCCGCATCTCCAACGATGGAAAGTTCATCTACTATTCCAACAGAGGGCATGACAGCCTGACCATTTTCAGGGTAAGGCCTGACTTCCATCCTGAAGTCATGGAGAACCTCTCCTGTGAAGGAAAGCATCCCCGAGACTTCAACCTTTCCCCGGATGGAGAATACCTTCTTCTCGCCAATATGGAAACCGACAACCTTGTCCTCTACAAAGTGGACAGGACGCTGGGTTCCCTGACCCTCGTACGGAAGGACATCGAGACCCCTGAAGGGGTATGCGTTGTCTTCAACAGATAGACGCCAGGAAAACCTGAAGCGTGTGGCAATGCGATTCAACGGACATGCTGGAAAGTCCAAGATTAAAGAAGTTGTTCATAAAAGCTGCGGATGCGAATCCGCAGCTTTTTCTATTCCATCCTTTCAACATGTCAGAATGCTGATACTGCCTCTTCCACGGTACCCTTGAAGAGGATCCTTTTCCCCTGGTTGGATTCGTAAATCAAAGATTTCAGGCTCTTGCTGTCATACTGGTCAAAGTCGCCCACGATGGCCATGGACATCCCGTGGTTGATGACCTTCTGCATGATGTCTCCGGCAAGCCTGTTCTTCAGTTCAAAGAAATCCTCCGTGACATTCTTCTTCATCAGGATGATCTTCTCGCATCCATGGTTATAATAGACTTCTGCCATCAGGTCCAGGATATCCTGCGTGTCCCTGAGCAGGATATCCTCACTCGTGAAGAGCGCGATGTTCCCATTCTCTTTCTCGATGACGCTGACTTCCATATCTTGTTCCTCCCATTGCCTCAGATTTCCATGATGGCCTGCCTTACAGCTTTCCTGCAGGCCCGATGTTGTTACTTCTATTATAGAGGAGAATCCCTCGATTCCAATAGGGATCCAGAAATCCATCTTCTGAGGATGACATGGCATTGGTCTGGAGATAAAACAGAAGGGAAGCTCCACCTCAAGTGGAACCTCCCTTTGTTTGCGTGACTCTAGTTTTCAGGGACGCTGAAGCGCTCTGCCAGGCGCGCTTCCACTTCTTCCCTTTCCGGAATGGATGTCTGTGCGCCTTTACGGGTCACAGCGATGGACGAGGCCGCAATGGCGAAAGCCACAGCCTGTTCAAGGGTCTTTCCTTCAGCCAGTGCCACGACAAACGCGCCATTGAAGCAGTCTCCCGCAGCGGTGGTGTCCACGGCATCCACTTTCCTTGTGGGTACGACGGACAGCCTGTTGTCCTCCAGATGACCCGCACCTCTTTCGCCCAGGGTGACCAGGACATTCCTGACGCCCTGTCTCAGGAGCTTCGCTGCTCCCGCCTCGATTCCCTGCAGGGTATCCGCGTGCTCTCCGGTGAGGATCTGCAGTTCAGTCTCGTTGGGTGTGAGGAAATCGATCTTCATCAGGATTTCCCCTGCGATTTCAGCCGGTGCTGGTGCCGGGTTCAGGATGACGGTCTTTCCCAGGTCATGTGCCCTGGAGATGACATAGTGTATGGTCTCGAGTGGGATCTCCATCTGGAGCATGATGTAGTCCGAGGCCTCGAGAAGGTCCTCATTCTCCCGGATGTACTCCACGGTGCAGGATTCATTCGCCGAACCGATGACCACGATGCTGTTGTTTCCTTTATCATTCACCGTGATGATGGCGGTACCCGTAGGCAGTTCCTTCGCTCTCCTGATCCTGGAGGTGTCGACGCCGGCGGATGCAAGGCTCAGGATCAGCTTGTCTCCAGCTTCATCCTCTCCCACGGCTCCGAGCATGGCCACATCCCCGCCGAGTTTCCCCGCGGAGAAGGCCTGGTTTGCGCCCTTGCCTCCAGGGATATAGTTCAGATTCCTGCCCATGATGGTCTCTCCCACAACAGGGATATGCTGGACGTCCACCACCATATCCATATTGAGGCTACCTACAACGAGTATCTTCTTTTTCATAAGCCTTCCCCCGTTACCTGTTATTTGTCCTTCTCTTCTATCTTATGCCTCGATGCCATCCATTTCAAGCAGCATCCTGATTACTTCCTTCGTACGGTCGTCGGTATCGCCTACGGCGTTGAAGAAAGCTTCAAGCAGTTCAGGGACAACCCATTCACCAACGATCTTCTCGCCTACGCACATCACCTGCACGTGGTCATGCTCTACAGCCTGGTGTGCACAGTGGATGTCGTGGATGATCGAGGAACGGATTCCTGGGATCTTGTTGCACGCGATGGACGCGCCTACGCCTGTCCCACAGAACATGACGCCCTTTTCCGCTTTTCCATCTAGGATGGGCTGGCAGACGACTTTCGCCACTTCCGGGAAGAACACCTTTGTCTCCGCGTTATCACAGCCGTGGTCGATGACGGTATGGCCCATCGCCTCGATGATCGGAATCATCTTCACCTTTAAATTATAACCTGCGTGGTCGCTTCCTACTGATATTACCATATGTTTCAGCCTCCAATATTTTATTTCTTCGTTTTTCCAAGATAAGCTTCCCTTACCCTCTCGTCGACCATGAGGTCTGGAGAATTTCCGGTCAGCGTGATGTTTCCCCTGTCGAGGATATAGGCGCGGTTGGATACCTTCAGCGCGAGCATCGCATTCTGCTCGACGAGGAGGATCGTGGTTCCCGCTTTGTTGATCTCTACAATTTTCTCAAACAGCTCGGAGATGATGATAGGCGCGAGTCCCATCGAAGGCTCATCTAGCATGAGGAGTTTCGGATAGCCCATGAGGGCCCTTCCGATGGCGAGCATCTGCTGCTCTCCTCCGCTAAGGCTCCAGGCCAGCTGTTTCCTTCTTTCGAGGAGTCTCGGGAAGATCTCATAGATCATGTCCAGGTCCTGCTTGTTATTGCCTGCAAGGATCCTGATTCCCTTGTTTGCGACGGTTCCAATGAGAAGGTTCTGCTCGACGGTGAGTCCCGGGAAGACATGTCTTCCTTCTGGAACCTGGAGGAGCTTCAGCCTTGCGATTCCATGCGGCCTCTTCTTCGCGATTTCGACACCGCTGAGCTTGATGGAACCGGAGGTGTGGAGATGTCCGGAAATGGAGTTCAGGAGCGTCGTCTTCCCTGCGCCGTTGCTTCCGATGAGGGCGACGATCTCTTTGTCTTTCACTTCCAGGGAGACACCGTGCAGGGCCTCGATGGACCCGTAATTCGCGTAGAGGTTCTCGATCTTAAGCATGTACATTACCTCCCAGATAGGCATTGATGACCGTCTGGTCCGCCTGGATCTCTTTTGGTGTTCCTGTCGCGATCTGATGCCCGAAATTCAGGACCGTGATCCTGTCACAGATGCTCATGACGAGG
>DATISI010000352.1:0-4008 GCA_035581745.1 Clostridiaceae bacterium | reverse complement strand
ATCAGGGCTGCCATCGACAACATCAGGCGCATCAATCCGAAGAAGCTCGTCCTCATCTCCACCATCGACGTCTACAAGGACCCTGCCGGAGTGGACGAGGATACAGCAATCGATGAGGAGGGTCTTCATCCTTACGGACTCAACAGGTACCGGCTGGAGGCATGGGTGAGGGAGAACATCGAAGACTACCTCATTGTCAGGCTTCCGGGCCTCTACGGCGAGAACCTGAAGAAGAATTTCATCTATGACATGATCCACGTGATCCCCTCCATGCTGAGCGAAGCGAAGTACAGGGAGCTGGAGGACAGGGATGAGGCCATCCGAGCCTATTTCACACAGATGGAGAATGGATTCTACAAGTGCAGGGAGTTGGATGAACAGTCCCGGGCGAAGTTGAAGGCCTATTTCCTTGAATCAGGGTTCACTGCCCTGGATTTCACGGACAGCAGGGGAAGGTTCCAGTTCTATGACCTGTCCCTCCTCTGGGGGCATATCGAGACCGCACTCAAGAACGGCCTGAAAGTGCTGAACCTTGCCGTGGAACCCGTGACCGCCGCGGAGGTCTATCATCATGTCCGTGGCAAAGCGTTCCACAATGAGGTCGCGAAGAACATCCCCGACTATGACTTCAGGAGCAGGCACGCCCACCTTTTCGGAGGAGAAGCGGGATACCTCATCAGGAAGGATGACGTGCTGGAGGGAATCCGGCGTTACGTGGAAGGAGCGGAAGCATGAAGCTGTCGATATCGAACATCGCCTGGTCAGCGGACCAGGATGAGCGCATGTACCGCTTCCTGAACGAAATGGGGTATTCGGGGATCGAGATTGCGCCGACGAGGATCTTCAGCGAGGATCCTTACGGCAAGCTCCCTGAAGCAAAGGCATTCGCGAAGATGCTGGAAGAGAAGCACCAACTTGAAGTGCCTTCCATGCAATCCATCTGGTTCGGAAAGACCGAGCGCATCTTCGGGTCCGAGGAGGAACGTGAAATCCTCCTTGCCTACACGAAGAAGGCTGTGGATTTCGCAGCGGCCGTGCGGTGCAAAAACCTGGTCTTCGGATGCCCGAGGAACAGGGTGATCAGCGACAGGGGACAATATCCAATCGCGGTCACATTCTTCTCGGAGCTTGGGGAATATGCGAAGGAAAAGGGGACGGTGATCGCCATCGAACCCAACCCGCCCATCTACCAGACCAATTTCATCAACACGACCCGGGAGGCCTTTGCGCTTGTCGCGGATGTCAACTGTGAAGGACTCATGGTCAACATCGACATCGGTACGGTCATCGAGAACGGGGAAGACCTGGACGTGATGGCAGGCCGTCTCGACCGGGTCAGCCATATCCATATCAGCGAACCCTTCCTGGCCCGCATCGCGGAAAGGGAACTCCACAAAAGACTGTTTTCCCTTCTGGATTCAGAAGGGTATGAGAAATATATCTCCATCGAGATGAAGAACCTTGGGAATCTCGACGATGTGCAGCAGACGATGAGATACGTGAAAGAGGTATTCCAGTGATTCATAGAAATATTGAAGGCGTCCCGGATTTCGAGAGCAGGGAATTCGGGGAACGTAGAACCAGATACTGTCTTTGCATCCCCATCATCAACGAAGGGGAGAGGATCCATAAGGAGCTTGAAAGGGCGAAGCTGAACGGGATAGACCGGCTTGCGGACATCATCATCTGCGACGGCGGATCGACAGACGGCTGCACGGATGGTGATGTGCTGAAAAGCCTTGGCGTGAACACCCTTCTCACGAAGAAAGGGAAGGGAAAGCAGGGTGCCCAGCTTCGCATGGGATTCTTCTTCGCGCTTGAGCGCGGTTACGACGGCGTGATCACGATCGACGGCAACAACAAGGACAGCATAGAGGACGTCCCCCTGTTCATCGAGAAGCTTGAAGCAGGATATGACTTCATCCAGGGCTCCCGCTATATCAGGGGCGGGAAAGCGGTGAACACTCCCTTTATCCGTGGACTGTCCGTGAAGCTGATCCATGCCCCCATCATCTCGATGACGGCAGGACGCAGATTCACAGATTCCACCAATGCTTTCCGGGGACATTCGAGACGGTACCTCACGGATGAAAGGGTAAAGCCCTTCCGGGATATCTTCATGACCTATGAACTCCTGGCTTACCTTTCCGTAAGGGCGGCGCAGCTGGGGATGAAGGTCTGTGAGGTTCCGGTGACGAGGGCCTATCCGGAATCCGGAAAGGTTCCGACCAAGATCAGTTTCTTCAAAGGGAATGCACAGCTCCTGCGGATCCTGTTCGAGAACATGAGAGGAAGATACAATGCGTAGGACACTTCCAGGCGAAGGATGCACTTTAGGGTACTTTGGGAAAAGGAGAAACATAGATGAACTATGACAAGATAATCATCGGAGCGGGACTTTACGGGCTGTACTCGGCGCTGTTCTGTGCGAAGCTTGGGGAGAAGGTGGCGGTCCTCGAATATGACGAGGGACCTTTCAGAAGGGCGACTTACATCAACCAGGCGAGGGTGCATCTGGGCTACCATTACCCCCGGTCCTATTCGACAGCTGTCAAATCCGCACGGTAATTCGAGCGCTTCACCGCGGCTTACGGATTCTGCGTGCATGACAGCTTTGAACAGATCTATGCCACCAGCGCGAAATTCAGCTGGTCCAATGGCGAGCAGTTCAAAAAGTTCTGTGCGGCATCGAACATCCCCTGTGACGAGATTTCTCCGAACAAGTACTTCAACGAGGGGATGTGCGACGGGTCATTCCTCACCACGGAATACACCTATGATGCGCAGATCCTGAAGGACTACTTCATGGAGGAGCTGAGGAAGAAGCCGAATGTGGAGATTGTCTACCAGGCAAGGATCCACGGAATCAAGAAGACGTCGACGCACTTCGAGGTGACCCTGGAGAATGGCCAGTCCTATTCCAGCGGATTCCTCCTGAACGCCACCTATGCTTCCGTCAACCAGATCCAGAACCTTCTCGGGTACGATCCGTTCAAGATCAAGTACGAGCTTTGTGAAATCATCCTCTGCGATGTCGGGTCCCGCCTGAAGGACAAGGGGATCACCGTCATGGACGGCCCCTTCTTCTCCATCATGCCTTTCGGCAAGACGGGACTGCATTCGCTGACCTCGGTGACGTTCACCCCGCATCTCACCAGTTTCAGCAGCGTCCCCACATTTGAATGCCAGTCGAGGAGCGGAGGGACGTGCACACCTGCCCAGCTTGGAAACTGCAATACCTGTCCGGCGAAACCGGAGAGTGCATGGAGCTATATGTCCAACCTTTCAAGGAAGTACCTGAGAAGCGAATACGACTTCAGCTACCACAGCTCGCTGTTCTCGATGAAACCGATCCTGAAGGCGTCGGAAATCGACGATTCACGTCCAACGGTCATCAAGCAGTTCAGCACAGGACCGACATTTGTCAGCGTGCTTTCAGGAAAGATCAATACCGTTTATGATTTAGATGAGGTGTTAAGGAATGGTCAGTAACAAAGAAAAGAATTTTATCTCCGCCGTGGTCTATCTCCACAACAATGAGGACCATATCCAGTATTTCCTGAAGAACCTTCACACGGTCCTCGCGGAGAATTTTGAGAAATATGAAGTCATCTGCGTGAATGACCACTCCACCGACCGCACCATGGCGCGTGTCCGGGAAATGGCTGCGGGCATGAGCCAGTTGATGATGAGCATCATCAACATGAGTTTCTATCAGGGGCTGGAGCAGTCCATGAATGCAGGAATCGACCTTGCCATCGGCGACTTTGTGTACGAGTTCGACAGCCTGTTCGTGGATTATGAGCTCAGCACCATCATGGAGGCCTACAGGACATCCCTGAAAGGATATGATATCGTGAGCGTCACTTCCGGAAAGTCCCATCGGATGTTCTCGAAGCTCTTCTATCGCCTGTTCAATGAGAATGCCAACAATCCCTACAAGCTGGATTCTGAGAGTTTCAAGATCGTATCCAGAAGGGCGATCAACCGGGTGAACGCGATGAGCAA
>DATISI010000351.1:0-1992 GCA_035581745.1 Clostridiaceae bacterium | reverse complement strand
CTGATCGAGCTCCAGAAGGGTGATTTCATCTTCACCATCATGAGCGCCGACCTGCCTAACAGTGTCTATGGACTGGTCTCCCTCGCCAAAGCGGGGAAGATGATCTGGGACAACATCAAGTTCAACTGGAACTAGGGTCGGAATCAGAGTTTGAATGAATGGAAATGACAAAACCGCTGCAGCTGCAGCGGTTTTTAGTTTTGTTCAAGGCCTGATACACGATCATGAATATATTGGGAAATGTAATGATGGAATGTCCGTAACCTGGTCATGACATCCATTGACATGGAGAGGTTGTTTCCTATCACACAGTTAATATCACATGAATTTCGTGCTGGAATTTCTGCATAGGTAAGCGTGGCATGCCAATATTCCGCTGATTATGGAGTTATCTGCACGTATTTGTCGCAGTGTTCAAATATAATTCACAAAAATTTAAAAATATTGCTATACAAACCGTTTACAATTCCTTATAATTATAACAAATATAGTTAAATGGGGTATGAATATGCAGCTTCAAGAAGATGCCTTAAATCCGTATATCCGCGAAGCCACTGCAGAAGATAAGATCGCTATAAAAGAATATATCAGCCATTCCCTGTCTCCCCTGGATTACGTCACTTTCGGGGACCTGGAATGGTTCAATGCCATGGAGAAAGGGGACTCCATTTTTGAAGCCTACAAGAACAAGTGGGGAAACCATATCCTTCTGGCCTTTCTCGATGAGGCGCTGATCGGAATGAGCATCGTCACTTCGCAGAAGAGCGAGAAATTCCGCCATGTGGGTGAGCTTGCGCTCAGCATCAGCCAGGCGCACTGGCACAAGGGTGTGGGCAAGGATCTCATCACAAATATGATCCTGCTCTGCAAGGAGAAAGGCACCATCCGGAAACTGAACCTTCGTGTTAGGGAAGACCAGGACTATTGCAAGCAGCTGTACAAATCCCTCGGCTTCTATGAGGAGGGCAACCTCTCGAGGGACATCTGTGTGAACGGGATGTTCTACTCCTCCCTGCTCTTTGGAAGGAACATCGACTGACGATCCCTGCATGCACCGCCTGTCGATGAGACATGGACAGGTTGAAGCCCCATAGGATGAATGACCGCACCATGAGGAAGCCATTTCCTTATGGTGTTTTTTGGTTTTTCGTGTATTTTGCCGGGAAATTGCGTAACATTTTCATCATCATTCCTCTAAACTTGAAGTTAGGTGTTTTGATATGAATGAAAAGATATATATGGCAGAGGACGAGGAGAAGATCCGGGAAACCGTGAAAGCCTTCCTGGACAGCGAAGGCTATGAGGTGTCCGCTTTTCCGAACGGCGACCTGCTATTTGAGAAATTCCTGGAATCACCATGCGACCTTGTCATCCTCGATGTCCTGATGCCGGGTTCCACAGGTTTCCAGATCACGAAGAAGATCCGGGAGATCAGCACGGTCCCCATCATCATCCTGACGGCGAGGGACAGCGACATCGACTATGCCACGGGCATCAACCTGGGCAGCGACGACTACTTCACGAAGCCCTTCAGTGCCATCTCCCTGGTCATGCGGGTGAAGGCGATGCTGAGAAGGGTGAAGCTCGACAGGCAGAATGTGGAGATTCCGCAAGAGGCGGAGCTTGTCTTCGGAGACATCAGGATCAACCGGAAGACCATGAAGGTATCCGCAGGAGGACAGGAAATCGACCTTACGCCAAGCGAGTACAACCTCATCGTCTATCTCATCGAGAACCGGGACCGGGCGGTCTCAAGAGACGAGCTCCTGGACAGGATCTGGGGTTATGTGAAGGATATCGAGACGAGGGCGTGCGACGATACGGTCAGGAGGCTCAGGAAGAAGCTGGCCGGTTCGAGTGTGAAGGTGGAGACCGTGTGGGGATTCGGATTCACGCTTAAGGAGGAATGATGGAAACAGGAAAGAAACGGCTCAGTATCAGGATCAGGCTCCTGCTCATGGTGGCTTCCCTCGTCCTCCTGGTGTTCTTCAT
>DATISI010000350.1:0-7616 GCA_035581745.1 Clostridiaceae bacterium | reverse complement strand
CGATGAACGCGTCAAGCGCTTCCCTCAGCGGGGTGAACCAGAGTCCGTCATAGACCATCTGCGCATACTTGTCTGAAACGCTGGCCTTGAAGAACGAGGTGTTCCTGTCGAGGGTGAGCCTCTCCAGTTCCCTGTGTGCGGTATAGAGGACAGTTCCGCCCGGAGTCTCATAGACACCCCTGGACTTCATCCCTACAAGCCTGTTCTCGACCATGTCGGCGATGCCGACTCCATTTGCTCCTGCGAGTCCGTTCAGTTTCTGGAGAAGGGCGACCCCCTCCATCTTCACGCCATCAACGGCGACAGGGATACCTTTCTCGAAATCGATCTCGACATAGGTGGCCTGGTCCGGAGCGGCTTCAGGGGTGACGGTCATCTTGTACATCGCACTCTGGTGCTCGTTCCATGGGAATTCAAGGTCCTCTCCCTCATGGCTCAGATGCCAGATGTTCCTGTCCATGCTGTAGGCTGATTTCTTTTTCACGGGAATCGGGATGTTTCTCGCTTCAGCGTATTCGATGGCTTCTTCCCTTGACTTGATTGTCCATTCCCTCCAAGGGGCGATGATCTTGATCTCAGGGTTCAGCGCCTTGATGGCGAGCTCGAACCTGACCTGGTCGTTTCCTTTACCTGTACAGCCATGGACGATATACTTCGCGCCTTCCTTGTCTGCAATCTCAACCAGCTTCTTTCCGATGAGCGGCCTTGCGATGGCTGTACCCAGAAGGTACTTGTCCTCGTAGATGGCTCCAGCCTTCAGCATCTTGAACGCATACTCCTCGACGAATTCCTTCTTCACGTCAAGGACATAGGCATTGGCTGCTCCGCTCCTGATCGCCTTGTCGTAGACGCCATCTGTCTCTCCCTCTCCCTGTCCCACATCCACGCAGCAGGCGATGACCTCAAGGTCATAGTTCTCCTTGAGCCATGGAATGATGATGGATGTATCCAGACCGCCTGAGTAGGCCAGTACCACTTTTTCTTTAGAATTCATGATGATTTACCTCACTTATTTTTAATCGATGTTATAATTATAAAGATTATAGCATAACTATGCAAGAATTTAAATGCGATTTATGGGATTCACAATAATTGATTGAGATTCATCTCTAATTATCAGTGGTAACGATTAGATATTCCAAAACCTGAGGCGTAACCGGGAGCAACGTGATAATCCTTCAGAATATGTGCATAATCCCTGAAAAAACCGTATGATTCGGGGTCGTGGGATAGGAATCGTGGGGAAAGATACCGATGATTCGGGCTTCAAACCCTTCAGGACCAAATGTAACTTGAAAAAAGACGGATATATTTGTATAATTCAAGGGATAGAAAAGAAATGAGGAATAAATAATGAAACTTGGAATCGTAGGACTGCCGAACGTAGGCAAAAGCACACTATTCAACGCCATCACAAAAGCTGGGGCGGAATCATCCAATTACCCCTTCACCACCATCGAGCCGAACATCGGTGTCGTCACCGTTCCGGACAAGAGGCTTGATGTCCTGGAGAAACTGTACACTTCAAAGAAGAAAGTATTCACCGCGATAGAGTTCTATGACATCGCAGGCCTTGTCAAGGGCGCATCAAAAGGCGAAGGTCTTGGAAACAAATTCCTTTCCCATATCCGTGAGGTCGAGGCAATCGTTCATGTCGTCCGATGCTTCCAGGACGACAATATCGTCCATGTCTCCGGAAGGGTGGACCCGATCGATGATATCGAGACCATCAACCTTGAACTCATCCTTTCCGATATGGAGATGCTGGAGCGAAGGATGGAACGGACGACGAAGTCCCTCCGTTCCGGAGACAAGAACGCCAAGATCGAATTCGAGCTCATGGAGCGGATGAAGGCGCATCTTGAGGAGGAGAAGCCCATCAGGACCTTCGACGCTACGGACGAGGAGGCTGCCATGATCAGAGGCATGTTCCTCATCACGTCGAAGGATGTCCTCTATGCGGCGAACATCTCGGAGGAAGACCTGCTTGCAGGCGCCTCGAACGCCATGGTGGAGAAGGTAAGGGCTTATGCGGAGAAGGAACACTCCGGAATCGTCACCATCTGCGCAAGGCTCGAAGAGGAACTCTCAGGGCTCGAGGATGATGAGAAGATCGAGATGCTCGAGGAATACGGACTCCATGAGACCGGACTCGACAAGCTGATCCACGAAAGCTACAGGCTTCTCGGGCTGATGAGCTTCCTCACCGCAGGGCCACAGGAAGTCAGGGCGTGGACAATCAAGATTGGAACACGTGCCCAGGACGCTGCCGGGAAGATCCATTCCGATATCCAGAGAGGATTCATCCGTGCGGAGATCGTGAACTTCGATGACCTCGTCACATGCGGGTCGGAAGCCGCTGCGAAGGAGAAAGGTCTGTACAAGCTTGAAGGAAAAGACTATATCATGAAGGACGGCGACGTCGTCAACTTCAGGTTCAACGTCTAACATAACACTTTACCCGATATCCAGCCGCTGCCATAAAGGTGCGGCTGGATTTTCACGTCCTGTAGCATCATTCTTCACTACGGATGTCGCTTGCGAACCGGAATCCATTCAGGTTCAATAGGAATGGAAAGATGGAGGAGGATGGGCGTTTTAATGGGGAAGACCTGGGACCTGTCCTCCTCGCTGGGAATGGTCAGGACTGGAGAGATGGCATCAGCATGGTCCGCTATAGGACTTGTAGTATTAACATTTTGTTCATGTCTTTTGGATAGTAATTTCATATTATATCAACTTTAAACGCGAAGAATTATGATATAATTTTAAGGAATGTAGGTGATATTTTGGAAAACTATTTTGAGAGAAACAGCTTTTGGAAGTTCGCTTCCACGATCGTCCTGCTTTATATCGGACTGATCATCATCAGTGGGATCCTTTCGACCAGGTTCGGGGACTCCGCGCTGTTCAGCCTGATGGATATCCTGGTCTATGTCCTTTTCTACATCGTCCTGTTCGTTGTCCCGAACTCCAGGAGGGACAGGGAAGCGATCCTTCGAAGACCGGAGGAGAACAGTGGGAATGCCCTTCAGGTCATCCTGCCATTCTTCCTCATGAGCTTCACCTCCCTGCTCTATGTCAACCTGATCCGGTTCGTCAGTCCGGGTCTTTATGACGCGTTCCTGAACAGCCCAAACCTTTCCACGAACATGGGAAGGATCGAGGACCCCTTCCGCTTTGGCGTGGCATTCGTCGCGATTGTCATCCTTGCACCAGTCGTGGAGGAACTGATTTTCAGGGGAGTGCTCTTCAATATGCTGAGCAAACGGCACAGCATATTTTTTTCTCTCATGGTCTCAGGTCTGTTCTTTGGAATCCTCCATTTCGCGACCTTCTTTCCGGCCGCGATCCTGGGATTCGTCCTGGGTTTCATCTACCATAAGACCGGTAATATCCGGCTGAGCATCGCAGGCCACATGTTCAACAACCTTGTCTCCTTCGGCATGCCTTATGTCATCAGCATCAACCCACTGAATCCGGGAAGCCTGGAAGTCTATGTGGGTGTCGTGATCATGGCACTCGACCTGGTCGCGGTCATCTACTTCATCCGTTTCTTCGCAAGGAACAGGTCGTACTTCCACGCTGAGGCACCGGTGTTCCGGGGAAGGGTGGCTGAAGATGATTATCGACCTTACTAAGGAACTCTGGTCTGGCATGGCGGTCTATGAAGGGGATCCCGGCGTGGTGCTGGAATCCTTCAAGACGGTGGAGGAGGATGGATACGCCCTGACGAGGCTGCAGCTCTCCACACACTCAGGAACCCATATGGATGCGCCAAGCCATTTCTACAGGGATGGGAAGACCATCACAGAGATCAGTCTTGACAAGCTCATGGGCAGGGCTGTGGTCCTGGGCAGCTTTGATGAAGCGCTCCCGGAAGGGATCACCATCGTCCTCGCCAGGAAGGGGTTCCTCAGCCTCCAAAGGGCGGAAGAACTCTTAGAAAGCGGAGCACAGGTATTCGGGACGGTGCATGATTCGATCGAGGAGTCGACGGATGCGAAAGGGATGGATGCCTTTCCTGTACATCAGCTTCTCCTGGGAAGGGAAGCTGTCATCATCGAGAATCTGGATATGACGGAAGCGGAGGAGAAGACCTACGGATTCGTAGCCCTTCCGCTCAGGATTAGAAACGGAGACGGCTCTCCGGCAAGGGTGGTGCTGACAGATGATCTATACCGTGACCGGAAGGTTCACCCTTAGGGCTTCCTATGTTCGGAGCCTGAAGGAAAAGAGGAGTATCGTGAAAAGCCTGGTGGCGAAGGTGCGAGGCCGGTTCAACGTCTCGTGCAGTGAGGTGGAGTCCATGGATTCCCATACCGAAATCGTCATCGCCTGCGCCGTGGTCTCGAACACCATGGCGATCGCACAGGAAGAAATCAAGAGGATCGGGGACTTCATCGATGGGAACACCGATGCGGAGCTTTTGTCCGAGGAAGTGGAGACCACTAATTTTTAATATTTTAGGAGGCATTTATGAAATTCAGCGAATATACCTATGTGAGACCGGAGATGGGGAAAGTCCGGGAGGACGGCGCACGCATCCTCGACACGATGAAGGCGGCTCCGGACAGCGGGACCTTCCTGGAAGCCATGGAATCGTTCATCCGACTGAGGCTCCATGTGGAGACGATGTTCACGCTGGTCTCGATCCGGCAGAGCATCAATACGAAGGACGAGTTCTATGACACGGAGAATGGATACATGGATGAGGTACAGCCCCTGTTCCAGGAGCTCATCACAGAATTCTATCAGGTGATCCTGAACTCGGAATTCGCGAAGGCGATCGAGGCGAAGTATGGCAGGCACCTCCTGAACCTTGCGGAGATGTCCGTGAAGACCTTCAGCCCTGAAATCATCGAGGACCTTCAGCTCGAGAACAAGCTGTGCACGGAGTATGGCAAACTTGTCGCCTCCGCAAACATCCCCTTCATGGGAGAGGACAGGAACCTTTCAGGCCTGGTGCCCTTCATGGAGGATCCTGACCGGAAGGTGAGGAAAAGCGCTTATGAGGCCTACAGCGGATTCTTCCTCGAGAAGGAAGCCGAGTTCGACAGGATCTACGACGAACTGGTCCATGTCCGGACCGCCATGGCGAAGAAACTTGGCTATGAGAACTACGTTCCGCTCGGCTATGCAAGGATGCTTCGGACCGAATATGGCCCGGAGATGGTGGCAGGGTACCGGGATGCCATCTACCAGCATATCGTCCCGCTCACGACAAAGCTGAGGGAAAGACAGGCGAAGCGGCTGGGACTGGACGGGCTGAAGTATTATGACGAATCCGTCGAATTCCCAACGGGCAATGCGATTCCCAAAGGAAGCCCGGAATGGATCATCGAGAACGGAAAGAAGATGTATTCCGAGCTCTCAGAGGAAACAAAAGAATTCTTCAACTTCATGGTGGAGAAGGACCTTCTGGACCTTGTCACCAAGAAGGGGAAACAGGCGGGCGGGTACTGCACCTATATCCCGGAATACAAATCCCCATTCATCTTCTCCAACTTCAACGGCACATCCGGTGATATCGATGTCCTGACCCATGAGGCCGGACACGCCTTCCAGGTTTACCAGTCAAGGGGATATGAGGTTCCGGAATACAGCTTCCCGACCTACGAGGCGTGTGAGATCCACTCCATGTCCATGGAGTTCTTCACGTGGCCCTGGATGGACCTGTTCTTCAAGGAAGATACGGAAAAATACAGATTCTCCCATCTCCAGGGGACACTCCTCTTCCTGCCTTACGGCGTTTCGGTGGATGAGTTCCAGCACTTCGTCTATGAGAATCCCGAGGCGACTCCGGAGGAAAGGAAGACGAAATGGAGGGAGATCGAGAAGAAATATCTCCCCACCAAGGACTATGAGGAGAATGACCTCTACAACCGTGGAGGATTCTACTTCAAACAGCTCCATATCTTCGTTTCGCCCTTCTACTACATCGACTACACGCTCGCGCAGGTCTGTGCGCTGCAGTTCTTCAACCGTTCCAGAAAGGAAGGGAAGAAGGCCTGGGAGGACTATGTGGCCCTTTGCAGCCAGGGCGGAAGCAAACCATTCCTTGAGCTTGTAAAATACGCGAATCTGAAGTCTCCTTTCGAACCGGAAACCATCCCATCGGTCCTCCCAGAAGTCGAAGCCTATCTGGATTCGGTTGACGACACGAAACTTTAAGGGCGGTCTTCCACGAATGTGGGGCTCTTGTGACCGATTTTAACGAAAGTGGATTCCAGATGATTTCCAGTTGATTTGCAGGTCATTTGCAGGAATATTCTTGGATTCCTGCAAAAACCTCTAAAAAACCTGTTGACAAAAACGTGAAACCAGTCTAGAATTCAATTTAATATAAAAAAACTTTGATTAGAAAGAGTAGATATGGAGATCGCCTACAGAGAGTTCCCGGAAGGTGAGAGGGGCAGGATGAGCCATGTTGAACACATCTAGGAGTTGGGTACCGAAACTTTGCGTAGGATACCCCGGCAGACCCTGCATCCGTTAAAATGCTAGAGTATCTCAGGTACTCGAAGAGGCTGTAGTCGTGAGGCTGCAGTGAATTAAGGTGGAACCACGGAAGTCACTCCCGTCCTTTATGTTTAGACATGAAGGACGGGATTTTTTATTTCTTCCGGCATGGATCGACACGAGGGGCACCAGGCAACGCTAATGGACATTAGACATACATGCCAATGACCCGGTCATGGGCCAGAAGGAACGCTGGTGACTGGAAAAGGAGAGGATGATGGTCGACGGGCCAGAAACCTCAGGGAACCTCAGGACATACGGACTCATCAGACAGGGTATGGAAGACCAGACAGGCAGACCATCTGCCCGCCACCACACAGGAAGAGAAAATAGAAAAGATGAAAAAAGAAAAAAGATGAAAAAACAGGAGGAAAAAACAATGAAAAAGATCATGACAATGGTTATGGCAGCAGCACTACTGATCACGGTGGGTTGCAGTGCAACACCTGCACCGACAGCACCAGCAACGGACAATACAGCGGATATCAAGGCGAAGGGTGAGATCGTCGTTGGTCTTGATGACACCTTCGTACCCATGGGCTTCAGGGATGCTGCGGGAAATATCGTAGGATTCGACGTGGATATGGCGACGGAAGCGCTGGGCAGGATGGACCTTACCGTCAAATTCCAGCCAATCGACTGGAGCCTGAAGGAGACTGAGCTCAATTCCAAGAACATCGACCTGATCTGGAATGGATACACCATCACAGACAGCAGGAAAGAGATTGTCAATTTCACAAGCCCTTACCTCGACAACAGACAGTCCATCGTGGTCCTTGCCGGATCAGGTATCGCATCGAAGTCAGACCTTGAAGGTAAGACCGTCGCGACACAGACGTCTTCAAGCTCCTATGAAGCCATCACCGCGGAAGCGGACGTCATGGCAGGATTCGAAGGCGGAGAACCGATCCTGTTCGACACCTACAACGAAGCTTTCATCGACCTGGAAGCAGGAAGGGTGGATGCCGTTGTCGCAGATGAGATCCTTGCCAGGTACTATACCGCACAGAGAGGCGTAGAGAAATATGAGTTCCTGTCCGACGACTTCGGTGACGAAGAGTACGGCGTAGGCGTCAGAAAGTCAGATGCTGTCC
>DATISI010000349.1:0-2616 GCA_035581745.1 Clostridiaceae bacterium | reverse complement strand
GGACAACAACGCCCTGATTGTCAATGGTGAGACAGTAAAGGTATTCGCAGAGAAGGATCCAAGCAACATCGCATGGGGTTCCGTAGGCGCTGACTACGTCCTGGAATGCACAGGCGTGTTCACAACGATAGAGAAGGCATCCGCACATTTCAAAGGCGGCGCGAAGAAGGTTGTCATTTCAGCACCTTCCGCTGATGCACCGATGTTCGTCCTGGGCGTAAACGAGAAGACCTATACCACAGACATGAACGTCATCTCGAACGCATCCTGTACGACAAACTGCCTTGCACCACTTGCAAAGGTCATCCATGACAAGTTCGGCATCGTCGAAGGACTCATGACCACCGTCCATTCCACAACAGCGACACAGAAGACGGTAGACGGACCTTCAAACAAGGACTGGAGAGGCGGAAGAGCCGCATCCGCGAACATCATCCCTTCATCGACAGGCGCTGCGAAGGCCGTCGGCAAGGTCATCCCTGAACTGAACGGAAAGCTCACAGGAATGTCCTTCAGGGTTCCTACACTCGACGTATCCGTAGTCGACCTGACTGCAAGACTCGAGAAGGCTGCTACCTATGAAGACATCAAGGCTGCTGTCAAAGAAGCTGCAGAAGGCGACCTCAAGGGAATACTTGGATACACTGAAGACGAAGTGGTTTCCACAGACTTCATCCATGATCCAAGGACCTGTATCTTCGATGCGAAGGCTGGAATCTCCCTGAACGACCATTTCGTCAAGCTCGTAGCTTGGTATGACAACGAATGGGGCTATTCCAACAAGCTGGTAGACCTGGTTTCCTACATTGGAAAGGTTGATTCAGAGAAGAAGTAAGAACACCAAGAATTGCACATAGGGTCTGGTCTGGTAGTCTTGGCTATTTGGCCAGACCCTTTAAGGGTGAATAATCGAAGAGGTGAGAAAATGAGCTATAACAAAAAGACCATAGAAGACATTGATGTCAAAGGTAAAAGGGTGCTTGTGCGCTGTGACTTCAATGTTCCGCTGAAAGATGGAGAAATCACCGACGAGAACAGGATCATCGGAGCGCTTCCGACCATCGGTTATCTCGTCATGCACGGTGCGAAGGTGATCCTTTGCTCGCATCTTGGAAAAGCCAAGGGGCCGGAAAAGAAATTCTCCCTTGCGCCGATCGTTGGAAGACTTTCAGAGCTCCTCGGAGAGGAGGTTGTCTTCGCTGCGGATGATACGGTTGTGGGTGAGAATGCCAGAGCGGCTGTGGAGAACATGAAGGACGGTGACGTCGTGCTTCTGGAGAACACGAGGTTCAGGCCTGAAGAGGAGAAGAACGAGGACAGTTTCTCCAAGGAGCTCGCCTCCCTCTCCGATATCTTCGTCAATGACGCGTTCGGTGCCGTACACAGGGCCCACTGCTCGACAGAAGGTGTCACGAAGTTCGTCGATACCGCTGTCGCAGGATTCCTCATCCAGAAGGAGCTCAAGTTCCTGGGAGAGGCTGTGAACAATCCTGAAAGACCATTCGTCGCCATCCTTGGCGGAGCGAAGGTGTCGGACAAGATCAATGTCATCAATGCCCTCCTGGACAAGGTGGACACGCTCATCATCGGAGGAGGCATGGCCTATACCTTCCTTAAAGGGCAGGGATACACCGTGGGAACCTCACTTCTTGAAGCGGACAGGGTCGAATATTCGAAAGAGATGATTGAGAAAGCGACAGCAAAGGGTGTCAGACTCCTGCTGCCTGTGGACAATATCGTCGCAGACAAGTTCAGCGCGGATGCGAAGCCGGTCGTCACAGAGGACCAGAATATCCCTGAGGGATACATGGGCCTCGATATCGGACCGAAGACCGCGGAAATCTACGCGGATGCGATCAAGGACGCGAAGACGGTCATCTGGAATGGTCCAATGGGTGTCTTCGAATTCGAGAATTTCGCAAAAGGAACCATCGCTGTGGCTGAAGCCATGGCCAAAGCCGATGCGACAACAGTGATCGGTGGCGGAGATTCCGCTGCAGCAGTCAACATCCTGGGCTTCGGAGACCAGATGACCCATATCTCGACAGGCGGAGGCGCTTCCCTGGAATTCCTTGAAGGCAAAGAACTTCCTGGAATCGCAGCGCTGAACGACAAATAGTAAAGAGGTGTAATATGAGAAAACCCATAATCGCAGGCAACTGGAAGATGCACTATACCATAGATGAAGCGGTGAAGGTCGCAGAAGAACTGAAGCCCCTCGTGAAGGATGCCAAATGCGATATCGTCATCTGTGCGCCTTACATCCACCTTCCTGCCCTGGTCCAGACCCTCAAGGGGACGAAGATCATGGTCGGAGCACAGAACATGCATTTCGAGGAGAAGGGAGCCTTCACAGGAGAGATCTCTCCTGGCATGCTGGAGGAACTGGGCGTGACCTATGTCATCCTCGGACACTCCGAAAGAAGACAGTATTTCAACGAGACGGACGAAGCGATCAACAAGAAGCTGAAGGCCGCTTTCCAGCACTTCCTCATCCCGATCCTCTGCGTCGGCGAATCCCTTGAACAGAGGGAAGGCGACCAGACGGTTGAAGTGATCAGGAACCAGGTGGTGAAAGCGCTTGAAGGCCTCGATGCGGAAGATGTCAAAGGCATC
>DATISI010000348.1:0-4009 GCA_035581745.1 Clostridiaceae bacterium | reverse complement strand
CATGCCGGAACCGGGCACCCCGAGGGCGAGGCAGGCATATCCTATTCGCATGGCTTCCTCCTTCAGGTTCCTGAACCGTGTCACACCTTGCTGGTGCCTCGGTTCAGGGCGTTTCTGTCTTTGTCATAATTCTATGATAGTATCTTTTCCCTATAATGTACATCGTCTATTGAAATCATCACTGCAATCTATCCTGGGACTTCGAAATGCACGAAATTCCTCGGACCATGGCGATCTCTACGATGTGCGACGATGAAGACAGTAAAGAGGAAGACCCGCCCGGCCTAGAGATATGTCTCTACGCCAGCGGGTCAATCCGTTGTAATCAGCCTCCACCAACCGGTGGGAAAATGGAGATGATATCGTCCTCTCCAGGCAGTTGATCGAGGGTCGTGTCCCTGCCGTTCAGCAGGAGGATGGCCACATCCTTCTCCTCGATTGCGAGGTCTTCCAGGATCCTTCTGATGCTGGTCCCCTCTGGATATTCATTGTCCAGGATCTTGTCCCTTCCGTCACGCAGGGTGGCGAAAAGTTTGATCTTGATTCTCATTTCATTCTCCTTTCACGCGCCGTCTCCTCATGGTCCATCCCTAAGGACAGATCACAATCCGTCTTGCCCACAGGCAGTCCGCACAGGAAGGTGCGTTTGTCCAGCAGTCCGTTATCGTGCCCTTGACCGCATCGCAGTTGTCCACGAGTTCGCAGTCTGTGCACGAGGGATATCTTCCATTATACACGGACTTCCTGAACCTTGAATAGGTCCTGTCCTCATAAATCTCCTGGATGCTGTCCTTCACGACACTTCCGAAGACATGCTTTGTCACCTGCTTCACCCGTCCGAAGACATACTCCTTGCTGGAATGGGAGAAACGGTAGCATGGGACGGCTTCGCCTTTGGCGTTGATGAACAGGGCATCGTCCTCGATGAAGGAACATCGCCGGTCTGTCTTCAGTTCATAGCTTGGAATCGTCGTGCTCATCCCTTTGAGGAATGCCGCACGCCTCAGCTCGTCGAAGAGCTTCCCCGTCTCAGGATTCTCGTAGCGGCTGTACATGATCTTGTCCTTGTTCTCCTCGACCTGTGGCAGCAGGTTGGAGACGGTGAAGGAAGAGACATTGAGGTCACAGGCCAGCTTCAGGACACCGAGCAGGTCATCTGCATTGTCTTTTGAAAGGACGAACTGGATGCCTACCTGAAGTGTCCGGATTCCGGTCCTGTCTTTTTCCTGGTTGATTTTTTTGATGTTCTCGACAATCCGCTGAAGGTTCGTCCCTCTGATCTTGAGGAACCGGCCTTCCAGTCCGTCGATGGAAATCATGACCAGGTTGGCGTTCACGACCATCTCATGAATCATCGCGTCCGTGAGTGCGACACCATTGCTGGTGATGGTGAGATGGTAATCCTTGAAGTCCTTCAGTTGCGAGGTGAAATCGGGCGCACACGAAGGTTCTCCGATTCCGCCAAAGACGATATTCCTGATGGATGGCGTGGCATAGATTTCTGTCCGGATCTTCTCGTACAGTGCCCTGTCCATATGGACGGGTTTCTCATCCCATGACCGCCTGTAGCAGATGGAACAGTTCAGATTGCAGCTGTCCGTCAGTTCAAGATATAGCTTTTTTACCGGCATTCGACACCTCCTTGTACCTTATTCCTTTGTGATAGAAAAGAGAAGGAACAGAGCATACGTTTCCGTCCCTCTGTTCCTATCTCCCATGTTGATTCAGATTCTCTTCATCTTGGAAAACTCAGAGTCTCCGACCGATATGTCTATTTGTACTGTCCCAGTCCAAGGGCTTCCATTCTTTCTGCTGTTGGAATGCCTTCTGCTGACCAGCCTCTAGCCTTGTAGTATTCTGGAAGTGTCTCGCTCAGCTTGTTTACCCAGCCCTTTGAAGGACCTTCTGCGATGCCTTCTTCTAGGAGTCTCTTTGGAAGAGTATCCTGTGAAGCGTCGATTCCAGCATTCAGGTTGAACGTTCTTTCAAGGTTCCATACTCTTTCTCCAGCTTCGATGAATTCGCTTCCTGTGATGCTTGTTCCGCTGATTGCGTTGTACAGGTTCGCATAGTCATCTGCGCCCATGGCGAATGAAGTGAAGAGGCAGAGTCCTGAGGAGTCGATAGCAGCGGTGAAGTCCTGGAAGATCTTCGTCCATTCCGCTTTTCCTTCAAGGGTGAACCTGTCAAGTTTCTCTGGAAGTCCAAGGATCTCAGGAGAGATCATGTAGCCTCTGACGTGGCATCCGCCTCTGTTTGAAGTGGCGTAGTTGATACCGATACCCTGGATTCCTCTTGGGTCGTAAGCAGGCATTTCCTGTTTCTTGACTGTCATGGAGTATTCTGGAACGCCATATGCTTCACAAAGCCTGTATGATCCTTCAGCCATGAGGGCTCCGATTCCAGCCTTGTCTCCCATTCTCTTTGTCCATTCCACAACCGCTTCAGCATTTCCCCAGAGCAGTTCTGGTCCGCCGTCAAGGTCTTCCTTCTTGATGAAGCCTCTCTGATAGAGTTCCATGGCTGCTGCAATCGTAGCTGATGCAGATATGGTGTCAAGACCATATTCATTACACCAGTAGTTGGCCTTGATGATCGCTTCCATGTCATTTACGCCACAGTCGGAACCGAAGCCCCAGATTGTTTCGTATTCAGGACCCTGTCCTTCGACGTCTCCAGCCTTGCAGTATCTTCCGCATCCGATTGGACATCTGAAGCATGGGTCTTTTCTGACCAGGTATTTTTCAGCAAGCAGTTCTCCACTGATCTTTTCAGCATCAGGGAACTGTGACAGCTGGAAGTTGTTTGTAGGAAGTGCACCATTCTCGTTGATGATGTTGACAAGGACAGCTGTTCCATAAGCTGGAAGTCCCTGGCCTGTGACGCCATTCTCTCTGATCTTCTTCATCGAAGTGGTGAAAGCTTCTTTCAGTTTGTCTGCATCTGAAACTGCGACTTTCTTTGATCCTCTGACAACGATCGCCTTCAGGTTCTTGGATCCCATGACGGCTCCAACGCCTGATCTTCCAGCGGCTCTTCCTCTTTCATTCATGATGGCTGCCATCTTGGAAAGGTTCTCTCCTGCTGGTCCGATTGTGGAGACTCTGGCTTTTTCACCATGGAGTCCTTCAAGGATTGTCGTGGTCTCATCCACGAGTTTGCCCCAGATTGCAGAAGCGTCATTGATGGTGACAACGTCATCGACGATGTTCAGGTAAACTGGTTTTTCAGCTTTTCCTTCGAAGATGATCGCATCGTAACCTGCAAACTTCAGCTCGGCTCCCCAATATCCGCCTGAGTTGGAGCATGCGATGGTTCCTGTGAGTGGTGATTTGGTCAGAACCATGTATCTTCCGCCTGTAGGAGTGTTGGTTCCTGTCAGCGGGCCTGTAGCGAAGATCAGCTTGTTCTCTACGCTTAATGGTTCAACCATCGGATCGATTTCATCCGATAGGATTTTGGTTCCAAGTCCTCTTCCCCCGATGTACTTGGTTGCATCGTCCAGATTGAGCGCTTCCCTGGTGATTGTTCCGTCCGTAAGGTTGACTCTAAGGATAACTCCTTGATAGCCATAGTAATTGTTCATTTAATCCCTCCTATTGATAGCTTGATTACTGTATATTAAGCAAGAAGCGTGCCAAAACATGTGAACAACGTAAACACGCTGTTATGAATAGGTTTACAGAATCTTAAAAAACAGAATGCTCCATAACGGAACATTCTGTTTTTCATATGGTTGTTCCAAAACGGAACTATGCGCCATAACGGAACACTAGGATTTGAAGGCTTCGATCTTTCTGTACAAGGTGTTCCTGCCGATCCCGAGCACCTGAGCCGCATGGCTGATGTTTCCATCCTTGTAGGCAAGCACCCTCATGATGTGTTCCTTCTCGATGTCCTCAAGGCTGCAAATCTTGAACTCCATCTCTCTATACAGAAGGTCTTCCTCATAATGTTTCTTTGAGGGGGAGCCTGAACTGATTTCGAAGATGTCTGGTACGGTTTCCGT
>DATISI010000347.1:0-2602 GCA_035581745.1 Clostridiaceae bacterium | reverse complement strand
CAAGAGAACTGATGGAGAAGAAAGTCGGAAAATCCCTGTAAGGATAAATTCTATCTTAAACGCAAAACAAAGGAGTCGTAAGACTCCTTTTTTGCGTCATGATTCGCTTGAACCTCAGCTACGGTGTATTCCCCACAGTTCAACAGGTCATGCTGTGACACAGAGGATTCCTGAGGAATCCATGGTGGGCTGAGAAGGGGACGGCGTTAAGATTCAGACCGCAGTAGGGAAATTATGGTCTCCAGGACGAGGTCCGGAATCACATGGAACGAATAATCCTCCTGGACTCGTTCGGTGAACTGATGGGCATCCTTTCCGAAGGTTCCGAGATTGCAGACGGGCAGGTCGAGAAGTTCCATGGACTCCAGGGGAAGGGTATAGGCGGTTCCGTAACCCGGCATATTGACCTTCAGCTTCTCCACGGCTTCAGGCCTTGGAAGGGAGACGTAGCTGAGGTCAGAGATATAGGGATAGAACTTCCTGGTCCTGATGTCGTAGCCATCTGGTCTCCTCGATGCGACGACGTTCTCCAGGGTGAGGAGCAGTTTCCTCTCCTTGTCTGTTTTGCCCTCGACATAGATGTGAGGATAATAGGGTGGAGAGAAGTAGAGGATGATGACGGGATCCTTGTCCGACCACATCCGATGTACCTCCTGTACGATTCTCGAAGCGAAAACCCTCTCTTCGATGGAACGGTCCATCATCAGACGTTGTGTGAGTTCGGAGAGGATCCCTTCCAGTTCTTCACCTTTCTCTTCGTGTACCAGGGTATAGAGCTCGGAGAAAGTGATGACGCGAGGTTTCCATGGGAGCGTTCCAAAGGGAAAGCCCGTCTTTTCGCAATAGAGCGCATACTGTCCATTCAGTTTATTGATGACCCGACTGAAGGCTTCAAGACTGCCTGTCCTCAGTTTCTCGAGGACCATGTCCGGCGTGCTCACATGGGTGGAGAAGTTGAAATACACATGACTGACCCGGTTCGTCTGTACGGAATATTCCGGTTTGAAATCCCCGAGCTTCAGGGTGATGGGCGGTACTGACACCTCTCCTTCGACCTCATCTGAATATTTCGTATTGAGGTTGATCTCCTCGACCAGGCTGCTCGCGAGCTCATTGGCATCGAGTCCGCCAAAGGGGTCACCCACATGGGTCTCTTTGCCCACGCAGTAGAAGCTTGGCATGATCTTGCCTACCGTTCCGACATAGAGGTATCGTCCCTCATCGTTGCGGAACCGTGGGGCGGTATAATCGGTATCGACCACACAGAGATAGTTGAAATCATTCTCCTTCTGCAGCATGACAAGTTCAGGCACGATGGAGAGCATCCCCTTGGAATTCCCTTCCTCGTCGCAGACGGCTGCAAAGATGATATTCCCTGAAAGGTTCTCCACATCACGAGCGAGTTCCTCGATAACGGCGATGAGGATGGAGACACCGCTCTTCATGTCGAGGACCCCACGTCCGAAAAGATAAGCTCCGGACTCAAGGTCACTCCTGGCTTCCTCAGACAGGGTAAGGTTCTTCAGCTTCTCTGCAAGCACTTCAGGCTTTGTCGCGAATTCGGCGATATCGCCGTAGTCCGATACCCCTACGGTATCCGTATGTCCGATCACGACAACGGCATTGTGGTTCGTGTCCTTCTGTCCTTTCAGCACAGCAAGGACAGAACGCCTCTGGATATTGTCCTCCATCGTGGAGACCAGAGAGAGGCAGTCCCTGTTCCGCCTGAAGTATTCCAAATTCCCAAGAATCTCATAGATCCTCTTCGCGATGGTGGATTCACCCTTGGATCCAACCACACTGTTGATGCGTGCAAGCTCAATGGTCAGGTCCCTGACCCTCTTTCCCGATAATCCCATATCCATATCCTTTCAAAAATGCCCAGGGGCACGTATTCGCGATTCATTCATCCCTCATATTTTACAACAGAATACCTGGCAGGTATAGGAAAAGAATCAGAGGGGTTCACGTCATCGTATCCCTTGGAAGGATATACATGGCCACACTCAGAAAAGATTTTAACATTCTGATAAATCTGCGACCAGAACGGATTGTAGCCTGCTTTGGCCTTAAAAATAGCAATAGAATATGGTATAATCATGAAAAACAATGTTTCGAATATGTATCTGAAATCGCGAGACAAGGGTCTCTACGCACGGAATATTCGTGCAGAAGACCGAAAGGGGCATTATCATGAGAGAATTCACCAACTATCTCGGATGGGGTGCGGTAATCTTCTTTGTCCTGTCCGGTATGAATTATGTGGTCAAGGCCATCAACAAGCGATACAGGAAGCAGATTGGTGCTTCAAACTTCAAGAATGTCTTCAATCCGTTCATGAGGGCCATGGTGAAGAACCACAAGCTTTTCGGCGCAATAGCCATCACCTTTGCCCTGGTCCATGGTTTTTTCAAGTTCCAGTCCTGGGGATTCGTGGAAAGCGGAATCCTGACCCTCGGCCTTCTGGTCACCCAGGGGTTCCTGGGGGGATATGGGTTCAGGAAAAAGAAAAGGGAAGGGAAGTGGCTGTTCTGGCACAGGATCATTCCCATCCTGATCATCCTGTCTGTTCTGAACCACGTCTTCTTCAAGATCTTCTTCT
>DATISI010000346.1:0-4011 GCA_035581745.1 Clostridiaceae bacterium | reverse complement strand
TCTTTGGCTTGCAAGTTCCCGATCCGCCGATTCCACCTGTGGATATCCGCTTACCCTTCCTGCATTGCCTGTTCGATATATTATCATACCACATTTTAATCAGGTGGTCTATTCCAGGAAACAGGGAGATTCGCATCACGAGCGTCATGATTCTACCGAAAAGCCCGGCTCGGCAGTCCGATCCGGGCTTTCCCATTTGTATGTCTTTTCTTCTAACGTTCCCTTTCCTTACCTTCCGTAAAGGATGCGGGATCCAGGCTTTCTTTCAGCCCGCCTTCACTTCAGGAAGCTGGGTGCAGTCTACTTGTTCAATACAGCGGACACCGCGACGACGGCCGCTCTCGGCATGATCCTCGGCGTGAAAGCGAGGACCTTGCTCATCCCACCGATCACGACAAGCCGCCTGCCCTGCATGAGCGCTTCGTATCCACGTTCCGCGACGTACTTCGCATGCATCTGATTGTGGCGTGTGATGCTGGATTCAGGGGCTTCCGCCTTGTTCGGGAAGTCGGTATCCGTAGAATGTGGATTCATCGAGGTGACCGTGATCCCCTTCTTCTTCAGCTCCCAGTGGAGGGCTTCCGAGAAGTACATGACATAGGCCTTTGAGGCATAATAGGTCGCCATGTAGGGTCCTGGCGCGAAGGATGCCGCAGACCCGAGGTTCAGGATCCGTCCTCTCCTCTTCTGGATCATGCCCGGCAGGAAGAGCCTCGTGAGGTAAGTCAGCGACCTGATGTTGAGGTCGATGAGGTTCAGGCTGTCCTCGATGTCCGTATCATGGAATTTCCCGTAGGTCCCGACCCCTGCGTTGTTCACGAGGTTCTCGATCTCGATCCCCCGCTCCTGGAGTTCATCAAAGATATCCCTCGGAGCCTCTGTCTCCGCCAAATCCCTCGCGATGGTGACGATGTCTATGCCGTACTTGTTACCATAGAATTCTTTGATCCGTTTCAGGTAGTCCTCATTGCGGGCGACGAGGACCAGGTTGTTCCTGTCCCTCGCGAACAGCTTCATCAGCTCATATCCGATACCGCTCGTAGCGCCAGTGATCAATGTATAACTCATATCCATGCTCCTTTCGTGATTCCTATTGGTTCGAATCATTCCTATTCCTTATGCTCACTACAGTATAGAGGATTCTTTTTCCCTTTCACATGATTCTGAACCAAAACTAACACAAACGTCACACAAGGTTCAATATTGATGTCCCCCTGACACATTATCTGAAGGGACATGAAAAATTCAGGTCCTGTTCGCTTCAAATCCCGTTCAGGTCACAATTCCAAGATGGTATAAGCGATGATGTTCTGATAGGATGGATATAGTGGTTGGAATCACGGTCCCGAAAACGCAGGCTTGGGGAGTTCAGCGGGATGCCCCCTGCCTCCTCAGGAAAAACGGAAGTGAGGATGTGGATTCTGGCCAACTTGAATGGACATCCAGAGGAGGAAAGATCATGGCTTTAACATGCTTGGAATGCAGAGTGGAACTGGTCAAGGTGGAGATTGCGCTCCGCCCGGATATGATGAACCAGATTTCGATCCGGAAACGGTTAGGAGAAGGACTTTTCAATGTCGTGTCGGCGACACCGAGTGGTGGACTCTGTCCGGTCTGCGGACGGCTGACGCTCTATGTCGAAAGACCCGGACGGTTCACCGGTGAGGAGGAGAAGTGAGAAGGTCCTGATGCGCATGGTTGCAGGCAGGGTTCCTCCCTCGCCTCGCGCATTCGAAGTCAGGAGAAATCCTGAGGGTCAGGGTTTCTTCAAGAACTTTTCAGCACCAGTTAAGATTCCCTTTCGCTTTCTGTCCTGTTAATTCAGGAGTCCCTGCTATGCTCTAAGGAATGGGCTGTCAGAAGTTGCAGCCTCAAGAAATGGAGCGGCATTCTGGCCCTGGTTTCCCTTGAAACGTCAGCACATGATGATAACGGAAGATCGGGAAACTGGCCCAGGATAGCGCTGACTGAAGAAAGGGCGTGAGGGATGGAATGCAGAAACACGATATGCAGAAACAGAATATCCGCAATCAGCACATACAGAAGCGAAGAAGGAAAAGAAGGAGCAGGCTGCCTCTCCTCCTCCTGGTCCTGGTCCTGGCAGCGGGGGCTTACTATGGGCTTCGGTACCTTGGTGTCCTCTCCACGCGGTCCTACACCGCAGCGCACTTCGACATCGAGACCCTCGAGAGCGAGGTGGACAAAGACGGTGACGGGATGGATGATTTCGAGGACATCATGGAAGGTGCGAGGACCTATGTCAGCACCAGGCCGAAGTATGAGAGTGTCTATTATCAGGGTGGATATCCGGACGGGAATGTGGGGGTATGCACCGATGTCATCTGGACCGCCTTCCAGGAGGCCGGCTATGACCTGAAGGCGATGGTGGATGAGGATATCGCAGCGCATACGGCCGCGTATCCAAGGGTAGGCGGAAGGCCGGACAGGAACATCGACTTCAGGAGGGTGCCGAACCTCCTTGTGTTCTTCCAGCGGAATGCACAGACCCTGACCCTCGACACCTCAGACCGTGCGGCATGGCAGCCGGGAGACATTGTCGTCTACAAGGACCATATCGCAATCGTCTCCGAGAAACGCAACGCTGCCGGAATCCCCTTCATCATCCATCATGGCGGCCAGCCGGTGTATGAGGAAGACTCCATGACCAGGCAGAAGATCATCGGACACTTCCGGTGGAATGCAGCCGGAAAATGACCCCTCCTTCGGGTTCTGTCATTTCCCATTGGGCTATCCTGGGATTCTCTCCTGGAATCGCAGAAATCTCTTCCTTTGGGATGCAGGGTCCGTTTCATGAAACAAAGTCTCTTCCCGGGAGGAAAAACAGACCGAGAAAAAGCAGCCCTGAGGACCTGAGTCCCCTGGCTGCTTTTCCATGTCTGTCTATATGTCTTCATTACGGATTCCGCCGCCTGGCAGAATCCGTTCCTTTTATTCCCGGATTTGTCTAGTCGTTGTTCCTGCAGACGAGATCCCTGACTTTTGAAACCACGTTCTTCACGCTGAAACCGTACTTCTCGAGGATGACATTTTCCGGTGCGGATGCGCCGAAGCCGTCGATTCCCAGCATTTCGCCTTCGTCTCCGATATATCTTTCCCATCCGAACGGATTGGCCATCTCGATCCCAAGTCTCTTCTTCACCTTAGGGCTGATGACGCTGTCCCTGTATTCCTTAGGCTGCTTGGCGAACCTGTCCCATGACGGCATGGAGATGACGCTGACGTCGATGCCCTCATTCTGGAGTTCCTGCTGTGCGGCGTAAGCCAGAGCAACCTCTGAGCCTGTCGCGAGGAGCAGGGCATCCGGTGTCGCCTTCTTCGCAGGGGAGACGATGTAGGCTCCCTTCTTCACGCCTTCGAAAGCGAGTTCTGCGGAGAGTGGCAGGGTCTTGAGGTCCTGCCTGGTGAGGACAAGCGCTGTAGGCTCGTTCCTGGATCCCAGGGCAAGCTTCCATGCCGCGATGGTCTCATTGCCATCTGCAGGCCTGATGACGGAAAGACCCGGCATCGCTCTGAGGGATGGAAGGTGCTCGACAGGCTCGTGTGTAGGTCCGTCCTCGCCGACAGCGATGCTGTCATGGGTGAAGACGTAGGTCACAGGCAGGCCCATGAGGGCAGAGAGCCTGATTGCAGGTCTCATGTAGTCGGAGAACACGAAGAATGTTCCTCCGTAGGTCTTCAGTCCGCCATGGAGTGCGATTCCATTCATCGCAGCCGCCATCGCGAATTCACGGACACCGAACCAGACGTTCTTGCCGTCATAGTTCTCCGCAGAGAAGTCCTCGACGTTCTTCACGTTTGTCTTGTTGGAGCCTGCAAGGTCCGCGGAGCCTCCGAAGAAGCTTGGGACATTCTTGGAGATAAAGTTGATGATGTCGCCTGAGGCATTCCTTGTCGCGACATGCTTTCCTGCTTCATAGAGCGGATATTCCTTCATGTAGTGTATTGTCAGCTTTCCTTCGATTGCGGTGGCAAGTTCCTCCGCAAGCTCCG
>DATISI010000345.1:0-2698 GCA_035581745.1 Clostridiaceae bacterium | reverse complement strand
CCCGACAGGTGATGACGGAGCAACGCTACTACACCGCGGAAAGTATCGGGAAAATGAAGGTCGTCATCGCAGGAATCCCTTACGATAGCAGGGTCAGTGCCTCCAGCGGACTGAACTACAAGGATGGCGATGAATTCGGCTTCCGCCTCTTCCCGCTTGAGACCTACAGAAACGGGACATTCCTCCTGGAAGCACCAATCAGGAAGGCCGGTGGAAAGGTCACCATCCAGCTTTATGACCTAGTCCGCACCACGTGGTCAAGAAAGTAGACCGGTTAGCAAGTCTAGCCATATCCTCCTGACACACGTAGAAAGGCCTCCTCCTTGGCCTGCACCAGAATCTACAAGGTCACGGAATCGACGAGGTCAGGAAATAGGCTCCCGATGGACGACTGCCCTCCGTTACAATTAAAGGAAAAAAATGAGACCAGTTGAAAATATCATGAAGATACAAGGAGGAGGATGCTGTCTCAGCTGAGACAGCATCCTCCTCCTAATTCTTATGAGCACCCCTTCGGTCTATCGTGTTTCCTCCGGGTTTTTCATTTCCCAGCCCGATCAGGCGGAAGGCTTACGATTCGTTCAGAGGAGTGCCAGCAGGGCATCCTCGATCAGGTCGTTATATGTGCCTCTTCGATACCTCGAGACGAATTCCTTCTTGTCTTCCACACTGGCTGACCTCATCATGTCCTTCAGGGCTTCAGGGAACTCCACATAGGCCCCTACAGGCTCCATCTTTCCATTGAAGGAAATCACGGTAGGGATCCTGGCGTCTCCCACAGCCTCTCTCAGGAAGTCCTGGGCACCCTTCATCCTTTTGATGTAGACGTGGATGTTGGGATTCTCCTCCATCATCCTCTGGACGAAGGGCAGAGCGACCACACAGTCCGGGCAGTAAGCCTCTGTGAAGACCAGGAGGTTCCTCTCCTCTTTCAGTCCACTGACCTTCTGTCTCGTCTCCTCGCTCAGTTCCGTCTTCTCATATGCGCTCCTGAATTCACTTCCGACCTTATCCAGATATTCCAGGTATCCTGTTGCACCTTCCAGTATGCTCTTGTCCATGCCTTATGACCTCCACCGTTTTTTCCCATTATAACATCCTCTCCGTATCGAGACCAGAAAAAACCGGGATGAAGGTTTCCCCTCATCCCGGCATATATACAATTCCCCTAAGTGTCTTACCCTACAGAAGAGCGGCCAGCACCGCTTTCTGTGCATGAAGCCTGTTTCCGGCCTGGTGGTAGATATAGGAGTTCGGACCATCGATCACTTCTGTTGTCACTTCTTCTTCCCTGTGTGCAGGCAGGCAGTGAAGGAACATATAGTTGTCCTTCGCCAGGGAGACAAGCTCCTTGTTCACCTGGAAGTTCTTGAAGGCTTTGAGCCTCTGCGCCATTTCCGCTTCCTGGCCCATGCTGGTCCAGACATCGGTATAGACGACATCCGCGTTCACTGCGGCTTCCTTAGGGTCGTTCGTCAGATAGGCTTTGCCTCCTGAGAGCTTTCCGATCGCCTGGATCTTCTCGAAGATTTCAGGTTCAGGCATGAAGTCCGTCGGACACGCGAGGTACACGACCATGCCCATGGCGACTGCCGCTGCAGCAAGGCTGTGTGCCACATTGTTTCCATCTCCGATGTAGCAGAGCTTGAGTCCTTTGAGGGACCCTTTCACTTCATTGACCGTCAGGATGTCCGCAAGGGCCTGACAGGGATGGTAAAGCTCAGTGAGGCCGTTGATGATGGGAATCGACGCGTGATGCGCAAGGTTCAGGACATCCTTGTTCCTGTTCGCCCTGATCATGATTCCATCGAGGTACTCTGAAAGGCATCCTGCAGTGTCCTGGAGGCATTCTCCCCTGGATAGCTGCATCTCCTCAGGATTCAGATGGACCACGCTTCCGCCGAGCTGGAGCATTCCAACTTCGAAGGAGACCCTCGTCCTCGTAGATTTCTTCTCGAACATCATGCCCAGTGATTTCCCTTTGAGGATCTGTGGACAATCACCCTTGTTTGTAAGGTCCTTGATCTCCAATGCGAGGTCAAGCAGCGCTCCGATTTCCTCTGTGCTGAAATCGAGGAGTCTGATGAAATCCTTACCCTTCAGATTCTTTATCACTGTCTTATCCATTATCCCCATCATTTCCATTTCCTCCCTGATTCTTAGAATTCTTCTGGTTTCTGTCTGTCCCCGAGCTGTGGAAGAATTCCTCTTCGCCCCTTCAGGGTATTTTGAAAGTTCCAGGACATCCCAGAAGCAACTGGAACTCTCATTCATCTTTGGTATTCTTTTATTATAGACTGTATAATTATAAAGTCAACTGCATTATTATGTATTTTTGGATTTTTACAAATTATGGAGATTTCTTGTTTTATAATTGATAATATGGATTTATATATCGTTTACACCTTATAAATTGATGTTCTTGTTCTTTAGTATTTATATAATTATACATTTCATATTCTGGAACAGCCCTTTGCAGACAAGCATCAGCCTATATAAATGCATGAAATCCGTATAAGATTACAGTGGGTGAATGCAACCTCATTCCGGCATGCCACATCCAGTTGCCCTGATGACATGGTCTCCCTTGCCTCCCGCCTGAAGGAAAGTGGGCCCTCTGATCAAAAGTCCCTTGTCCTGTCCTCCTTTGTATACCTTAATCATTGATAACCTATTTCACCTATGCTATTATTGAAAT
>DATISI010000344.1:0-4137 GCA_035581745.1 Clostridiaceae bacterium | reverse complement strand
TATTTCACCGCATCCTCCAGAGTCTTGAACTCCTCGAGCTCGTCCGCGATCTTCGTGATCTCGATGACGTCCCTGATGCTCTTGATGACCGTGGTCGGCGTGATGCCGTGCTTCTCGTTGAACTCCTTCTGGATGGCGCGTCTCCTGTAGGTCTCTGACATCGCCCTTTCCATGGAGCCTGTGATCCTGTCCGCATAGAGGATGACCTTGGCCTCGGAGTTTCTCGCCGCACGGCCGATGGTCTGGATGAGGGACGTCTCCGAACGGAGGAAGCCCTCCTTGTCCGCGTCGAGGACCGCGACAAGCGCGACCTCGGGAAGGTCGAGACCCTCCCTCAGGAGGTTGATGCCCACGAGGACATCCACTTCGCCAAGCCTGAGGTCCCGGATGATGCGCATACGTTCCATGGTGTCGATATCCGAATGCATATAGGTGATCTTCAGTCCGAAGGTCTTGTAGTATTTCGTCAGGTCCTCCGCCATACGCTTGGTCAGCGTGGTGATGAGCACCCGGAATCCCTTTTCGATGGTCGCCTTGATTTCCGTATAGAGGTCATCGATCTGTCCCTTGATCTCCTTCACGATGATCTCCGGGTCGATGAGCCCGGTAGGCCTGATGATCTGCTCGGCGACAACCGTGGAATGTTCTTTCTCGTACTTCGACGGGGTCGCGGACACGAAGAGCACCTGCCCGACCCGCTCCTCGAACTCCTCGAACTTCAGCGGCCTGTTGTCGTACGCCGAAGGGAGACGGAAACCGTAGTCCACAAGGGAGCGCTTCCTCGACCGGTCTCCCGCATACATCGCATGCAGCTGGGGAAGGGTCACGTGGCTCTCGTCGATGAACATCAGGAAGTCGTCCGGGAAGTAGTCGATGAGGGTCTTCGGTGGTGTATTGGGTTCCCTGCCATCGAAGATCCTCGAATAGTTCTCGATTCCCGAGCAGTAGCCCATCTCCCTGATCATCTCGAGGTCGAAGTTCGTACGCTGCCTGAGGCGCTGTGCCTCGAGGAGCTTCTCCTCACTCTGCAGCTCGGCGAGCCGGTCCTCCAGCTCTGCCTCGATGACCTTGACCGCCCTTTCCACCTTGTCGTAGGACGTCGCGAAATGGGAGGCCGGGAAGATGATGGTATGGGCGAGCTCGTTGAGGATCTCGCCCGTCAGGATGTCGAATTCACGGACCCTCTCGATCTCATCCCCAAAGAATTCCACACGGATTCCCTTGGAGTTCTCCGATGCCGGAACGACGTCGAGGACATCGCCGCGGACACGGAAGGTGCCTCGGGCGAAGTCGATGTCGTTGCGTTCGTACTGGATCTCGATGAGCTTCCTGATGATGTCGTCCCTGTCCCTGGTCATACCGGGCCTGAGCGAAATCGAGAGGTTCTTGTAGTCCTCCGGATTACCCAGACCGTAGATGCAGGACACGGAGGCCACGATGATGACATCCCGACGCTCGAAGAGCGCGGAGGTCGCGCTGTGGCGCAGCTTGTCGATCTCATCGTTGATGGACGAGTCCTTCTCCATGAAGGTATCCGTCTGAGGCACGTATGCCTCAGGCTGATAGAAGTCGTAGTAGGAGACGAAGTACTCCACCGCGCTGTCCGGAAAGAATTCCCGGAACTCGGAGCAGAGCTGCGCCGCGAGGGTCTTGTTGTGGGCGAGGACAAGGGTCGGACGCTGGGTCCGCTCGATGATGTTCGCCATGGTGAAGGTCTTACCCGAACCGGTGACACCGAGGAGCGTCTGCCCCTTGTTGCCCTTGTTCAGAGACTCCACAAGCTCGTCTATCGCAACAGGCTGGTCGCCCGTCGGTTTGTATTTCGATTGGATTTTGAAGGTTCCTTCCATAGAATCTTCCTCCTTTTCCACGGATTCACTACCCCCAATTATATACGTAAGGGTAGGATAAGTAAACATACGTTCACAATAACTTAAGATTTGCGCAAGTCCGGGAAGTCTTCGGAATCAGGGGGACTGCCCTTTGGAAATGGAAGGAGCCCCTCGAAGGGGGCTCTAGGACTTCATGGTCTTCACTGGAATCTTGTCCAGGGCATCCGGCACCACGATGAAGCCGATGTTCTGCCCCGGTTCCATCTTCAGGCTGATTTCCATGAGCGTGTTGTCCTTTGTGAGGATCATGAGCTTCACGGATTTCTTGTAGTCCGACTTCCCGATCCCCTTCACGATGGTGAAGAAGTCTGGCTGTGGGATGTTGTTGATGGAGACGATCCTGTCCCCGGAACGGACGCCTTTCTCATAGGCCGGCGTGTTCCTGCTCACCTCAAGGATCACTTTCTCCTTCGATGTCGAGCTGAAGAGCGGCGGTCTCCTGTCCTCCACCATCTTGAAGACCTGCTTCTCGAAATGGAGGATGATGGGTGCAAGCGCGAAAACGGCGAAAACCAGTTCCTCATGCAGGTAGTGGAGCGAGGTGAGGAGAAGGACCAGCCCTCCGCTGAGGGACCGGATGGCCCCGAGAAGGAGGGAAGCTTCCTTCTTCCGCATGGTGAAGAAGCTCTGGCTCACCGAGAAGGCGACAGAGGTCCCCAGGATGAGGTATCCCATTCCGGAGAGGCTCTCGTTCTGGAGGTAGAATCCGATGGCCAGCGGGACGATGTACGTCCTCGAGTACATGAACCCGCCAAGAAGCCGCTCCTTCACCCTGATGATGATGGGAACCGCGCCACGGCTGGAATCCAGGGCGAACACCACACCGGAGACGATGAGGATGATGCCGAGGAGGATGTACAGGTTGACCACGTCGGAAAGCGGCATGAAGGATCCTGTGGACAGGTAGTCCATGAGGAGGACCATGACCGGAAGGATTCCGATATTCACGATGTTCGAAGGGATGAAGACCAGCAGGATGCTCATGAGCATGATGACCTGGATCTCGAGATAGCGGTCGAATGTGATCTGGAGATAGCCCATAATCGAGGAGACAGCCAGTCCTGCGAGAATCCCCACCACCATTTGTGAAAAAGTCAAAACTAGGGGATGGTCTTCACCTTCCCCTAGTACCAGTTTCTTCATTCTTGACAATCCCCGGTTCCTGAAATAGATCAGGATGAATCCGATAAGGGGGATCAGGATCTCATAGGAGCTGAACAGTCCCAAGTAACCTAAAATAGATTCTTTTAACATGTCCGTCCTCTTTTCAACGGTCCGGGATGATCGGTCCGTCTATTGTATTTTTTCCTTTAAGAGCTCGACAGCCTTCTGCATCTGCGTGTCCTTCGCCCTGTCGTAAGGTTCTTCGCTGAACCCTTCAGGAAGGTCGATGTCATGGTCGGGAGCGATTCCCGATCCGTGGATATTGGTTCCCTTTGGAGAATAGTAGGATGACACGGTGACCTTAAGGCCTTCGTTCTCCCCTACATTATACACCATCTGGACAATCCCTTTTCCAAAACTGTTCTTTCCGACGAATTCGGCCAGGCCGTAATCCTTCAGTGCGCCCGAGACGACCTCGGATGCGGAAGCGGAACCTTCATCAATCAGGACCACGAGTGGTGTCCCGTTATAGTCTCCTCCGTAGGACTTGTACAGCTTCTTCTGGTTGAACTTGTCCAGGGTGTAGACCACATCGTCGCCTTCAGGGATGAAGTTCGATGCGATCTTGATGGATTCATCGAGGAATCCGCCAGGGTTCCCCCTGAGGTCGATGATATATCCGTTCGCGCCCTGCGCCTTCAGGTTGCTGAGGGCGGACTCGAACTCCGCCGCGGTGTTCGTGCTGAACTGGAGGAGGGTGATGAGACCCATGCCATCCTCAAGCATCTCGCTCTTCACGTTCTCGAGCTTGATATGGTCGCGCACGACCGTGAGCTCGATGGGCTGTCCATCTCGTTCGATGGTGAGCTTCACCGGCTGGCCGGCTTCTCCACGGATGATTCCGATGGCCTTGTCGAGTTCGGTTCCCTTGTAGGGGACGCCTTCGACCGCGATGATGAAATCACCGGTACGGATCCCTGCGTTGTAGGCAGGTGTTCCTTCAAAGGGCGAGATCACGACGATCTTGTCGTCCTTGATCCCTACCATGATGCCGATAACGACATAGTTCCCCTGGCCTTCCTCGTTGAAGGCGGAATACTCCTGCGCGTTGAAGAACACGGACTACGGGTCTCCCAGGGAG
>DATISI010000343.1:0-7152 GCA_035581745.1 Clostridiaceae bacterium | reverse complement strand
AGACTCCCTGCTGTATATTTTTTCTACAAGAACAATATTCATAAAAATTTTAAAGCATGGGATTGGCGATGCAGACAGGTGAGGAGCGAAATGACCGGGTTGAAAGATCTGGGATGCGCTGAATTCCATTCTATGGGAACGCTGTGACCTGCAGGAAAAACCCCTGCACCACAAGTGGTGCAGGGGTTTTGATGGGAGGCAGGATCAGAATCCGGCAAGGAGCAAGTTGAGGTAGGTCCTGGCCCTTTCCCGGAGGTCGAAAGTGCCGTCATAAAGGCACCAGTGGAAGATCAGTCCCCGTATCGAGACAAAAAGATACTCGTTGGCCTCCTCTGCGGTCATGACCCTGGAGAGGCTTCCATTATCCATGCCCTCCACGATGACCTCGCTCAGGACGGTCTGCATGGCACGTCCTTTCTTGATGAAGAGGACATTGTCAGGCCGATAGAGGTTCCGGATGAAGTCCATGGGTTTCGTCTGGACGAATTCCAGGTAGTGGTCGAAATAGCTGATGATCCTTTCCTTTGCCGTATCGCCAGTGATACTGGGCTTCACATGTTCAAGGAAGAATTCATCCGCATCCTCATAGTTGAGGGCTAGGATATCCATCTTGGTATTGAAATACTTGTAGAAGCTTCCTACGGAGACGCCTGCAGCGTTGCAGATGTCTGTGATCGTGACGGAATCCACGCCGTGCGTATAGAACAGTCCGATGCCTGCCTCGTATATCCTGTTCTTCGTGTCGATGGCCTGTAGGGTCCTTGAGGTCACTTTTCTTTTTTCCATAACTCTCTCCATATCTTCAACATTCTTTGTGTGGCTGTCTCGGTTCTGCTCCTTCTATTATATACCCAGGGTGCGTATGGAAGTGAATAATTAATTATTTATCAAAAACTCAAATATTTGTTAAATAATTATCCGGAAGGTATTGATAAAGAATTAACGGCATACTATAATGTATTCAGTGAATGTGTTCACTTAAATGTGTATTTGGAGGGGAAAACATGAAAAATTTGAAAAAGGTCCTGAGCCTGATCCTGGTTGCGTCCATCGCAGTAGGATTCACGGCCTGTGGATCCAAAGCACCGGTGGCGGAGACGCCTGCGGCACCTGCAGCGACTTTCAAGGCGGGGACCTATGAAGGCGAAGCTGAAGGCTTCCACGGAAAGATCAAGGTCAAGGTGACACTGTCTGACGAGGAGATCACAGACATCGCCGTGGAACAGACGGAGACACCAGGCGTGGGTGACCAGGCCATCGAGGAAATCGTTGCGCTGATCAAGGCCAACACTTCCCTGAAAGTCGACGCCGTATCCGGAGCGACCTATTCTTCAAACGGAATCCTGGCGGCAGTCACTGCTGCGCTGGAGAAGGCTGGAGCAGATGTCGAGAAACTGAAGAGCAAGGATATCGCATCTGGAGAAGCGACTGGCGATGTCGAGAAGACAGCTGATGTCATCATCATCGGTGGTGGCGGAGCAGGACTCGCAGCAGCGGTCACGGCACACCAGAACGGATCCAAAGTCATCCTGATCGAGAAGATGTCCAGGATCGGTGGAAACACCCTGATCTCAGGCGGTGCGCACAATGCGGCGGATCCTGTGAGACAGGCGGCACAGAACATCGAAGACTCACCGGACAAGCACTACCAGCAGACCTTCGAGGGTGGAGACAAGCTGGGAGATCCTGCACTGGTCCGTATCCTCGCGGACAACACCTATGACGGCATCGTGTGGCTGGAGAGCCTGGGCATGGAGTTCAAGAAAGAAGTGTTCACGGTTCTTGGTTGAATGTGGCCTAGGGCGCACAAACCCGTGAAGCCGCTTGGAACAGGATATATCGAGACTTATGCGAACTACCTCGACGCCAACAAGGATGGAATCGAAGTCATCCTTGACACCAAGGCGACAGACTTCATCGTGGAGAACGGTGCGGTTGTCGGCGTCAATGCAGAAGGAAAGAATGGAAAAGTGACACTGCGTGCGAACAAGGGCGTTGTCCTCGCGACTGGCGGATTCGGCGCGAACGTGGAGATGAGGGACCAGTACAACAAGAACTGGCCGAAACTCACTTCCATCAAGACCACGAACCATACCGGAGCGACTGGAGACGGGATCCTCATGGCGCAGGACATCGATGTCAAGCTCGTGGGGATGGAGAACATCCAGCTTCTTCCTATGGGTGACCCTCAGACAGGAAGCCTCAGCGGAAACATCGAGCAGGGCGTCGAGAACAGGATTTTCGTCAACAAGGAAGGAAGCCGGTTCGTTGATGAAGGACAGAGAAGGGATGTCATGACAAGGGCACTCATGGAGCAGACAGACACTTCCATGTGGGTCATCGTGGACAAGCATTCCTATCCTACAGGAGACACCAAGAACAACTTCAACGAGACCATAGACGACCTGGTCGCGGCAGGAAGGGCTTTCAAGGGAGATACCCTGGAGGAGCTCGCTGAGCAGATCGGCGTGGACAAGGATGCATTCGTGAAATCTGTCGAGGACTTCAACAAGTCTGTGGACGGGACAGCGAAGGATGCCTTCGGCAGGACGCTCTTCGACCAGAAGATCGATACCGCACCATACTATGCAGGCGCTCGTGTGCCTACCGTACACCACACCATGGGTGGCGTGACCATCACGGAGAATGCCCAGGTGGTAGACGTGAATGGAAACATCATCAAAGGACTCTATGCGGCAGGTGAAGTCACAGGAGGTATCCACGGAAGCAACCGTCTTGGTGGAAACGCCCTCGCGGACATCACCGTATTCGGAAGAATCGCAGGAGACAGCGCATCCCAAGCGAAATAACCTGAAGGACAATGTGAGAAGATCCCTGTCTTTCCACCACCATTCAGGATAATTCGATAGCCCGGAACTGTCCTCTCCTTCATGGAGAGGCGTTCCGGGCTTTTTATCCGCGCCTGGGGATAAGGTTGGGATAAGGTGCGTCTGGTATGATGGAGTCAGGTATTGCGGGTCCCAGGCGGCTTATATCCAAAGGGAAAGCTTCGGTGGATCCGGTTGTGAGGATCATGGGAAACTGTAGAATTCATGGTTCATTCAAAAAATGAAGGTCAGGTTATGGTATATTGACTGTAATAGAAAACTATCTAGAATCGCTATATCGAGATAAGGAAGGTGTAAGGATTGAATAATTATCAGGCACTGGTCATAAAC
This sequence comes from Clostridiaceae bacterium, assembly GCA_035581745.1. Classification (GTDB taxonomy): domain Bacteria; phylum Bacillota; class Clostridia; order Clostridiales; family Clostridiaceae; genus Youngiibacter. The sequence continues at coordinate 3,973 of DATISI010000343.1, read as the reverse complement.
AGCAACGAGAATGGGGCGAGCCTCGACTATGAGGACAGGAATTTCAAGGAACTGGTGGATGGAGAGGTCAGGGTGAGAATCTATTTCTCCTCGATCAACTTCAAGGACAGGCTGGCTGTCAATCCGACGACAAAAGTCATCAGGAGTTTCCCGATGGTTCCAGGGATCGACTTCTCCGGGGTCGTCGCCGAGAGCAGCGCCGAAGGCTTCGAGGAAGGCGACATGGTCGTCGTCACGGGATATGGCTTCGGGACCGACTTCGATGGGGGGTTCCGTGAATATGCGGAGGTCCACAGGAGCAGGCTCGTGAAACTGGATCCCATGCTGTCCCTGGAAGAGGCCATGGTCTATGGGACCGCTGGATTCACCGCGGCCCTGTCCGTCGATGCCATCGTGAAGAAGGGGATCACACCGGACAGGGGAAAGATCCTGGTCACGGGAGGAACCGGCGGAGTCGGCTCCCATGCCATCGCAATCCTCAAGAAGCTCGGCTATACCGTCGTGGCGGCAGCAAGGAACCTGGACCGGGAAGATTTCCTGAAGTCACTTGGAGCGGATGAGGTCATCCTCTTCGATGAGGTCATGCCCCCAAAGAAACCGCTCGCACCGATAAGGTGGGCATCGGCCATCGATGCGACTGGCGGGGAATCCGTGAGTTCGATCGTCAGCGAAGTGGACAATGAAGGCGTTGTGGCCCTTAGCGGGAATGCTTCAGGTGCCAAATTCACCTCGACCGTATTTCCATTCATCCTCCGTGGCGTCTCCCTGGTGGGGATCAACTCCGTCCTGGTGGACAATGCGAAGCGGGAGGAGATCTGGGCGAAGCTGGGCGAAGAATGGAAGAGTGACCGGCTTTCCATCCTTGTCCGGAACAGAGTGGCATTCAGTGACCTGAAGGAAAATCTGCTGACCGAGCCCAAAGGACCTGGTAGGGACCTCGTCATCCTGTAGGAATATGTAAGTCGGACAGGAACATGTCTCATTATTTCTCCCATATAGGTGGATTTGTTCTTGTATCCTATTCAATATGCTTTGTGGTAAAATAATATAAACGTCAACACAAGGAAGTAATTATGGAAAAGATCAAGAAACGCGAGATCCTGTGGGAGATCGTCATTGTCCTGGTGTCTGTCCTGGTGTCTTTCGGGATCCTCAGCACCACGATCGTGAATAAGAAATATGAACTGAAAATCGGGGATATCTCTCCGGTTGATTTTAGGGCGTCATCCGATGTCGAGGATGAGGTGTCGACCAGCTCGCTGATCGAGGATGCACAGAACAGCATCCAGAACCAGTACACCGAAAATCCAGAGGTCAGGCGGGCGATCATCCGTGTGAACACGGATTTCTTCAACCGGATCATCACGGCGAAGGCGGTGGAGCTGACCAATGATGAGCGCAGTATGGAACTTGAAGACACCGATACCTACGGGATATCCGCGGAAGAATACCTGCTGTTCCTCAATGTCAGCAATGAAGGCCTGAGAGGGATGCTGACGGGAATCAGCAACACCGTGAATGTGCTCTACGCGCAGGCAATCGAGGAGGATGACCTCACCCAGATCGAGATGGCGAAGGATACCCTGTCGAAAGAGATCGAGGCCATCAGCGGTCCTGAGGAAATGAAGGAAGTGCTGAGGAATCTGACCCTTCCCCTCGTGAAACCGAACTTCATCTATAACGATGTCCTGACCAAGGAACTCAAGGCGGCCGCGGTCGCCAAGGTCAATCCGGTCCTTGTCACGAAAAACCAGACCATCGTGAAGGAAGGCGAGCCCATCAGGGAGTATCAGCTGGCGCTTCTAGGAAGGCTTGGCTACCTCACAGAAGGGGAATTCAACTACCTTCCCTTCATCGGACTGGGTCTTGGCGTCCTGGTCATCCATCTGCTCATCGTGTTCTATCTCAACAAGTATTATAAGGAAATCATGGCGAACAAGAAGATGCTGCTGCTCATCCTGTCCATCTTCGTCGTCTTCCTCGGAATCACGAGGGTCATGACGATCCTAAGCCCTTATGCGGTACCTTACACGTTCGTCCCCATGCTCGTGATGATCCTGATCAAGAAAAGGATCGGGCAGACACTCGCGCTGTTCAGCTGTGTGCTGGCGAGCATCATCGTCGGGTTCAACCCCCAGGTCATCCTGATCCTCATGGTGACCTCAGTGCTCAGCATCATCTTCCTGAAACGGGTGGAGGAACGCAACGATATCGTCAAATCCTCATTCTTTGTGGGCATTGCCGCATTCCTGGTCAGCACCGGATTCGGCCTGATCCTCTCGAATTCCGTCATGGACATCATGAGGAATGGAGGCATCGTGGTCGCTGCCTGCGTGGTTTCAGGCGTGACGGTCATCGGTGTGCTTCCCATTTTCGAGAACATGTTCAATATCGTCACCGAAATCAAGCTGCTTGAGCTTTCCAATCCGAACAATCCGCTTCTCAAGCGGCTGCAGATGGAAGCTCCCGGAACCTACCAGCACAGCATCATGGTGGGAAACCTTGCTGTGGCTGCGGGGGAAGAGCTGAATGCCAACACCATCCTTCTGAGGGTAGGTGCCTATTTCCACGATATCGGGAAACTCTCAAGGCCCCAGTTCTTCAAGGAGAACCAGATCGGGATGAAGAATCCTCACAATGACATCACGCCGAACCTGTCCACCCTCATCATCCTGAATCATGTCAAGATCGGGCTGGAGATGGCGGAAAAGGCGAAGCTGCCAGAGGAGATCAAGGACATGATCACACAGCACCATGGGACGACCCTGGTGAAGTATTTCTACCTGACCCTGAGGAACAGGGCAGAGAATCCAGACGACATAAAGGAAGAGGATTTCCGGTATCCAGGTCCGAAACCGAAGACCAAGGAAGCGGGCATCATGATGCTGGCGGACAGCATCGAAGCCTCTGTGAGGAGCCTGACCGAACCGTCGGAAGGAAAGATCCAGGAGATGGTCTATCGGATCATCAGGGACAAGCTGGATGACGGTCAGCTGGAGGAGTGTGAACTGACCTTCTCCGAACTCAACACCATCAGGAAGAGTTTCCTGAAGACCCTCGGCTCCATGTACCATGAACGGATCGAATATCCGGAAGACAAGAGAAAAAAACTCGCGAGGCAGGTATGATGAATGATCTATATAGGAAATGAACAAGACAAGATGGAGTTCACGGGTGAACTCCATGATGAAGTGATCCGCGTGGTCTCAAGGACCCTGGAAGAGGAGAAGGTGCGCGGCCCAGTTGAAGTGAACGTCATGATTGTCGACAACGAACGGATGCGTGAAATCAACCTGGAGACCCGGCAGATCGACCAGACGACGGATGTCCTATCGTTCCCCATGCTGGACTATCCGCCACAGCAGGTATTCAAAGACCTGTATCAGGACAGGAAATTCCCAAGGCAGTTCCTCAACGGAAATTCCCTGGTGCTTGGCGATGTGGTGCTTTCGCTGGAAAAGGCACAGGAACAGTCTGTGGAGTACGGTCATTCCCTGAAAAGGGAAGTCTGTTTCCTGGTCATCCACTCGATGCTCCATCTCCTGGGATATGACCATATCGTGGATGAGGAAAAACGCATCATGCGCAGCAGGGAAGACGAGATCCTCGGACTTCTCAATATCGGAAGAGATTAGGTCGGTGATGAGATGAGATTAAAAGGATTGCTTGAAAGTTTCAATTATGCGATAAACGGACTGGTCTATGCCATAAGGACCCAGCGGAATATGAAGATCCATATCCTCACCTCCCTTCTTGTCTTTGGATTCTCGCTGTTCACCAGGATCACCCGTGTGGAGCTCCTGGTCCTCTGCATCACCGTGACACTGGTCATCTCCGCGGAGCTTTTCAACACCGCGATCGAGAGTACCATCGATGCTACCATGAACCATTACCATCCCCTCGCGAAGATCGCGAAGAACACTGCTGCGGCAGCCGTACTGGTGACCACGCTCAATGCCATTATCGTGGGATT
>DATISI010000342.1:0-13092 GCA_035581745.1 Clostridiaceae bacterium | reverse complement strand
GCCTCTTTTCACAGTGGGCTCACAGTGCATGTTGTGCTGTTGTGATAAGGAGTACACAAGGTTTTTGCCTACAGCCATTTCATGTATATCTATAAAATGTTCAGTGGGTTTAAACTTTGGTACATGTACTGATTTTGAAATAGAGAATAAATTCATTTCCATCCCCCTAAATTAATCTAAAATATAACAAATACCTTAAACAGTATAGCATTTTCAGAACGATTTCACAATAATTGTAAATTAATTCACAATGTCAAATCAGCAAAAAGCGTTGGTACTCAACGCTTTTTGCTGATTAATTATTTAGGGAATTGTTTACATATTTTTAACTTCTTGTCAAATATTTAGAAAGCAGGGACGATAGAACCCTTATAAGTGTCCTCAATGAAGGTTTTGATCGCATCTGAGGTCAGGACCTCACCCAGCGCAACAATCCCTGCATCATCCTTATTGTCTTCCCTGACAGCAAGGATATTCGCATATGGAGAGTCACTGGACTCGATGACCAGGGCATCTTCCATCGGATTGAGGTCTGCTTCGATGGCATAATTCGTATTGATGACAGCGCCCGCGACGTCCCCGAGGACTCTTGGAATGGCTGCAGCATCAAGTTCCTCGAACTCGATGTTCTTCGGATTGCTTGTGATGTCCTGAACGGTCACGAGGTCACCGTCAGCGATGGTGATGAGTCCATTGTCGGCAAGAAGCTTGAGCGCTCTCGCTCCGTTGGTAGGATCGTTCGGTATCGCGACCTTCGCACCATCCTCGAGGCTGTTGAAGTCTGCGAGCGTTTCCGAGTAGAATCCAAGGGGCTCGATGTGGACCTTGACCGTATAGGTGAGTCCCAGGTTCTCTTTGGTGTTCATCTCTTCAAGGTAAGGGACATGCTGAAAGAAGTTTGCATCTATAGTCTTGTCTGAAAGCGCTTTGTTTGGAAGGACATAGTCGGTGAACTCCACAATCTCCAGTTCGAAGCCTTTCTCAAGAAGCAGCGGCTTTGCGGCTTCAAGGATCTCAGAATGTGGTACCGGGGTTGCGCCAACCTTGATTTTCGTCGTCGTGGTCGCTGGATCGGAAGCTTTCGCTCCACATGCGGACACGGTGACACCCAGGGCAAGGACGAGACCTAATGCGATTCTTTTGTTGATTTTCATTTTTTATCCTCCGTTTGCTGACAGTTTCTGTCAGGCCTATTTCTATATTTATCTTGGTCGATGTTCTGTTCCTTCAATAATAAGACGCGGTTCGTGGATGGGCGATATTCTTTTCCCTGCTGGCTATGCTTTTACCGGACGAGTCTCCTGTAAATGATGTTTCCGATCGTCTGAAGGATCTGTACCAGGACGAAAAGGATGATGACGGTGAGGTACAGGACATCGGTCTGATACCGGTAATATCCGTAACGTATGGCGATATCTCCAAGACCTCCTCCTCCGATGGATCCCGCCATGGCGGAATAGCCGACAATGCTGATGACGGTGTTCGTCACTCCGGCGACGATGTTCGGCATCGCCTCCTTCAGCATGATCTTATAGACAATCTGTGAGTTCTTCGCACCGAAAGACCTTTCGGCCTCGATGATACCGTCGTCCACAGAATAGAAGGCATTCTCGATGATCCTCGCTGCGAAAGGGATGGCCCCGATGAAAAGCGGTACGATGGCAGCGGTTGTCCCGATGGTTGTCCCTACAAGGATCTTCGCAAGCGGGAAAAGCATGATCATGAGGATGAGGAAAGGGAAGCTCCTGAACATGTTGATGACGAAATCCAGGACCTTGTAGATGGAAGGGTTCGGCTTGAGACCCTTGGGATTGGTATAGACCAGCACGACAGCCAGGAAGAACCCGAAGACGACGGCCAGGATGGATGCGGCGGCTACCATGTAGATGGACTCGTATAACGCTTCAAGGATCACATTAAGATTCATTGGTCAGCACCTCCCATGACAGTCCTTTTTTCTCGAGGTACTGTATGATATTCTCCTTGTCCCCAGCGTCGATATTGATCACGAGGTTTCCCAGGACATCGCTCCTGAACTTCTCAAGTTTTCCCCACACGATGGAGAAATCCGTCTGGAGTTCCCTCGCCATGGCTGTGATGATCCGTTCGTTGCTGTATTCCTTGGTGAAGGCGATCCTGATGTTCGTGCCCGGAGGCAGGTGGTCCCAGTCATCCTCGGCAAGCAGCGTCTTGAGTTCGCTCCCTGGTGTCAGGAACAGTTCTCCAACTTCACCCTGCGCGAGCACCCTTCCGTTTTCCATGAGGGCCACACGTTCGCAGACGTCCTTGACGACCTCCATCTGATGGGTGACGATGACGATGGTGATTCCGAGTTCCCTGTTGATCCTGTTCAGGAGCTGAAGGATTTCCTTGGTGGTCTTGGGGTCCAGAGCCGAGGTCGCCTCATCACAGAGGAGGACTTCCGGATTCATGGAAAGCGCTCTTGCGATGGCCACCCTCTGCTTCTCTCCACCGGACAGCGCCTTTGGCTTGTTCCCTGCCTTGTCCTCAAGCCCGACAAGCCTGAGAAGTTCCAGGGTTCGTTTCCTGATTTCTTCTTTGCTGTATCCCCAGATTTCCATGGGGAGTGCGATATTCTCATAGGCTGTCTTCAGGTTCAGGAGATTAAATCCCTGGAAGATCATGGAAAGCCTTTTCCTCAGGTAACGGATTTCATCTTCGTCCAGATTCCTGACGCTGAGTTCATCCACCAGGATGTCCCCAGACTCGAAAGTCTCCAGACCATTGATGCATCTCAGCAGTGTGGATTTTCCAGCACCGCTGTGTCCGATGATTCCGAAAATCTCACCTTTCCGGATCTGGATGGAGACGTCCCGGATGACCTTCAGGTCACCGAAATTCTTGCTCACATGTTTGATATCGATCAATTCATACACCTCTTAGCTAAATGTCTAAAATAAAAAAACGCCTGAGAATAAACTCAGACGCGACTGTCTACCAGTTTATCCTCATCTCCCAGCTTTTACGCTGTAGGAATTGGCACCGTATACGGCCGTATCGGTTGCCGGGTTTCACAGGGCCTGTCCCTCCACCACTCTTGATAAGAAAATGAATATTCATTTGTACCTAGTTTACGCACATTGCCGATTCCTGTCAAGCAAATATAGGGTCAGAACGCAAATTATTTTACGAATTTATCAGTAAAACGTATACATTATTGTAAATATCGCTAAATGTTGCTGGGTATCCCCTTCCAGTTCGGTAAAGGATACCCTACACCTCATACCCTTCCGATGTCCTTCCTGTAACGGATCCGGTCATTCGCGATCCTGTCGATGTTCCCATACACACGGGAGAAGACCTCTTCTCCGGCACCACGGGATACCACGCTGAGGAAACGTCCCCCTTTGGAGACGAATTTCCCATCTTTCGATGTGGAACCATAGAGGTAGAAGCTCACACCCGGGTCCGGAAGGTCTTCGACCTCAACCGCCTTCTCATAGGCTTCCGGATAACCCTTGGCAGCAAGGACCACACACAGGGTCTTCCCTTCATGGAACTGGACATCCTCCTCCTCGAGCGTACCCTCGAAGGTTTTTTCCAGTACGGTCGCGAAATCGCTTTTCATCTGCTCCATGAGGCCCTGTGTCTCCGGATCCCCGAACCTGAGGTTGTACTCCAGGAGATAGCATCCATCCTCGTTCATGATCACGCCGAAGAAGATGATTCCCGTGAAGATGAGGTCTTCCGAGACCAGTCCTTTTAGCGTCTTCTCCATGATATTCTCCCTGAAGTCCTTCTCCTGGATTGGACCATAATAAGGATTCGGACAGATGGAGCCCATCCCTCCTGTATTCAGTCCCGTCTCCCCTTCACCAATCTTCTTGTGGTCCATGGAGGAGAGCAGCGGAACGATCTTCTTTCCATCGAAGATGGAGATGATGGACGCTTCCTTGCCTGTGATGAATTCTTCGATGACGACCTTCTTTGAAGCCTCATCGAATTTACCATCCACCATGAAAGACTTCAGGATCCTCTGGGCCTCCACGAAGTCGCCTGGAATCTCAACACCTTTTCCCTGAGCCAGGCCATCGGCCTTGATGACCAGCGGGTATGGATGGTTCCGCACATAGTCGACGGCCAGGCTGTAGTCGGTGAAGCACTCATACCGGGCGGTCTTGATGCCGTATCGCTTCATGAAGTCCTTGGAGAAGGATTTCGATCCTTCCAGGATGGAAGCCTTCCGGTCCGGGCCCAGGATCTTCAGTCCTCTTTTCTGGAAGATGTTCACGATCCCCTCCATCAGGGGTCCTTCAGGGCCCACGATGGTCATGTCGACCTGTTTCTCCAGGGCGAATTCCCGCAGCTCGAAGTAGTCGGTCAAAGGGATGTTCTGGCACTTGGCCACCTTGGCTGTTCCCCCATTCCCCTCACTGATGTAGATATCTGAAACCCGTTCAGACTGGCTGAGCTTCTTTGCGATGGCATGTTCCCTCGCACCTTCCCCAATGATGAGTATCTTCATTTCTTCCTCCTCTGCCGGAAGAGGTGCCCTATGGACCCCCTTTCCGTCACGATATATTCGTTCTGTCTTCCCTTCAAAATGTGCTGGTCTCCTCTGCCATGAAAGCTTGTCCTGAACATTCCTTCCCGGTGCACCTGACTGGCGTCACAACGACGGCTGATTACAGGCAGTCTCCTATGCCACACACAGTATCAGTGTTTGAAATGCCGCATTCCCGTGAAGACCATCGCGATGTCAAGTTCATCACATTTGTCGATGGATTCCTGGTCCCTTAGTGACCCTCCAGGCTGGATGATGGCCTTGATCCCATGTTTCCCAGCCGCATCCACCACGTCACTGAAAGGGAAGAACGCATCAGACGCCATGACGACCGCACCTTCTCCTCGCTCCAGTGCGAACTTCGCCGCATCGATCCTGTTCACCTGTCCGCCACCGATCCCGATGGCCATCCTGTCCTTCGTCACGACGATGGCATTGGATTTCACATACTTCACCACTTTCATCGCAAAGAGGAGTTCCGCCATCTCTTCGGATGTCGGGCTTTTTTTCGTGACGACGCGTACGTCCTTCATCATATCGAGGTCCTCATCCTGAACCAGGAGGAGTCCATCCAGGGACACGAACGCTGATTTGGCTGAAGGCATGCTGTTCATCCGGATCAGCCGCAGGTTCTTCTTCTTCTGCAGCACTTCAAGGGCATCCGGTGTGAATGAAGGTGCCATGACGACCTCAAGGAAGGTCTCATTCATCTTCTCTGCGGCCAAAGCATCGACTTCGATGTTCAGGGCGACGATGCCCCCGAAGATCGATACCGGGTCGCAGGAATGCGCCCTGGTATAGGCATCGAGACTGTCCTTCCCCAGCGCGACTCCGCAGGGGGTGTTGTGCTTCACCGCGCAGCATGCGGTCTCCTCGAAATCAGAGACAACTTTCCAGGCGATATCCATATCTTTCAGGTTGTTGAAGGAAAGTTCCTTCCCCCAGAGGATCTCCATATCCTTCAGTGCGCCTTCCGCGTTGAGCGGAGCATACAGTGACGCGGACTGATGCGGATTCTCCCCATACCGGAGGTCCGAGACTTTCCTGTAGCTCAGGTTGAGGTATTCATTGAAATCTCCACCAAGCAGATAGCTCGCCACCGCGCTGTCATAAGCCCCCATCAGGCTGAAGACCTTTCCTGCGAGATTCTTCCGGAATGCCAGCGCTTCTTCGCTATATCGTTTCGTGCCCTTCGCGTCGAAATTCTCCATGAATGACGCATAGTCCTTCGGGTCGCTTAAGACGAAGACGTCGCGGAAATTCTTCGCAGCGGCTCTCAGGATGGTAGGACCCCCGATATCGATGTACTCCACCTGCTCCGCTTCCTCGAGGTTCTCCTTCAGCTTGTCGAAGAAAGGATAGAGGTTCACGCACACGATGTCGAAACCCTCGATGCCCAGGTTCTCCACCTGCCTCACATGGTTCGGGTCTTCCCTTCGGTACAGGATTCCGGCATGGATGTTGGGATGGAGGGTCTTCACCCTGCCATCCAGGATCTCACGGAAGCCGGTCACGGATTCCACGGTATTGGTGTCGATCCCTTCCTCCTGGAGATACCGGTAGGTCCCGCCTGAGGAGATGATCTCGACATGGTTCTTCCTCAGGAATAGGGCCAGGTCCTTGAGACCTCTCTTGTCAAAAACGCTGATCAATGCTCTCATTTCTTCCTCCTAATTCCTGTGTTCCAGGGCAAGCAGGCTTACCGCTGTACACAGGGCGATATGTTCCTCCACAAGGACCCGGGCCTGCAGTTCTTCACCAGTCGCAAGGTCTTTCGTGGATACGATATTCTGTATGATCATTTTACCACCATCCACTGCCTCGTCGACATAGTGGACTGTGCATCCGGAAACCTCTTTTCCATCCTTCAGCACAGCCTGATGGACCTTGAGTCCATACATCCCCTCGCCTCCGAAGGCCGGAAGCAGTGAAGGATGGATGTTGATGATCCTGTCACGGTACGCCTTGAGGATGTCTCCTTTAAGGATGGAAAGGAAGCCAGCGAGGACGATGAGGTCGACCCCCCTCACAGCTTGGAGAATATCATCGGACAGGGACGCCCGTTTCCGGTCAAGGACAAGATGCTCGATTCCTGCGTTTTTCGCATGCTGTATCCCTTTCGCATCCCGGTCAGCGATGACCAGGACGATCTCAAACAGGTTTGAACGTTGCGATTCTTCGATCAGTGCCTTGAGATTGCTCCCGGTGCCGGATATCAGGACAGCTATTCGATACATAGTTTTCCCTCGCCCTTCCTGACATAGCCGAGTGGAACGGGCTCCTCTCCTTCAGCAACCAGGAAGTTGAGGAAATCCTCTTTGAGGGCATTGTCGATACAGAACACATAGCCGATACCCATGTTGAACGTGTTATACAGCGTGTCCGGTGCGTATCCCATGTCTTCGAGCAGCTGATAGACCTTTGGAAGCCTGTAGCTGCTGCGGTTCATCACCGCATCGAAGGATTTGTCCGCAAAGATCCTCGGAATGTTCTCGATAGGACCTCCTCCTGTGATGTGTGCCATGGCGTGGATATCGAACTTTTCCATGCTCTTTTCCACGATCTCGCGGTAGATCCGGGTCGGTCTCAGGAGATAGTCTCCAATGGTCTCCCCATCGAACGCCATGGTGAGGTCGGGAAAGATCCTTCTCAGGAGGGAGTAACCGTTGGAGTGGAAGCCTGAGGACCTAAGCCCGATAAGGAGGTCTCCTTCCCGGATTTTCTTCCCGTCGATGATCCTGTCCTTCTCCTGGACACCAACCGCGAAACCGGCGATGTCATATTCCCCTGGTGCATAGAACCCTGGCATCTCCGCGGTCTCTCCTCCGATGAGGGCCATTCCGCCCTGGACGCATCCTTCCGCGACGCCCGCCACGATATCGCTCGAAACCGAGGCGTCGAGTTTCCCACATGCGATATAGTCAAGGAAGAACAGCGGTTTCGCGCCATGGCAGAGGATGTCATTCACACACATCGCGACGCAGTCTATCCCGAAGGTGTCGTAGCGGTTCATCTCGAATGCGACCTTCAGCTTCGTACCCACACCGTCTGTTCCGGTGATGAGGACGGGCTCCCTGTATCCTTTGGGGATCTCCATCATGCCCGCGAAGGCACCGATGCTGCTCAGTACGAGGCTGTTCATGGTCCTTGCCGCATGGGCCTTGATCTTCTCGACGGACCTGTATCCTTCTTCAATGTCTACTCCGGATGATTTATAATCAAGCATTCTTAATCTCCTCCATGAATTCATTGGGGGCACCCAGCGGATATTCTCCGGTGAAGCAGCCTGTGCAGAAGGTATCCCTACCCAGGGATTCGATGAGTCCCGGACGGGAAATATACTCCAGGGATGTGCATCCGATGTAGTCCCTGATCTCATCTTTCGTCATCTTCGCCGCAATCAGGTGTTTCCTGTAAGGGGTGTCGATCCCGAAATAGCAGGGGAATTTGACCATCGGGGAAGAGACCCTGAAATGGACCTCCTTCGCACCAGCCTTGTACAGAAGGTCCACGAGATAGCTTGAGGTGGTTCCCCGGACGATGGAATCATCGATCAGGACGACACGCTTTCCGTTCACGACCTCCTTCTGGGCGTTCAGCTTGAGGGAAACCACCTTTTCACGCTGTTCCTGTGAGGGGGCGATGAAGCTCCTCCCGATGTACTTGTTCTTGGAGAAACCGATATCGAATGGGATTCCAGAAGCACGGGAATAGCCGATCGCTGCGGCAAGTCCAGAATCCGGTACACCGATGACGACATCCGCCTCGATGGGATATTCCTTGTAGAGCACCTCCCCGGTCTTCACACGAAGGGAATGCACGCTGATTCCATCGATGACGCTGTCTGGTCTTGCGAAATAGATATACTCGAAAGAGCAGGTCTGCCCTTTCGTCTTCTCTGAATACTGGTAGGACGTGATTTGTCCATTCTCGATGACGACCATCTCCCCCGGAGCCACATCCCTGAGCAGGTTGCCTCCGACGGTGTCGATCGCGCAGCTCTCTGAAGAGAGGATGATGTCCTCTCCCCTTGTTCCGATGACAAGCGGCCGGATCCCATAGGCATCACGGATGCCGATGAGCTTGTTTCCAGAGGCGATGATCAGGGCGACGCTGCCCGTCACCGTCTGGATGGCGTCGAGGATGGCGCGTTCCACGCCTTTGTGGATCCCACGGGCGATCAGGTTGACAATGACTTCAGAATCCGTCTCCGTCTGGAAGACCGCACCGGCATCCTCAAGCAGGCTCCTTACCACATCCGAGTTCACGAGTGTACCATTGTGGGCGACAGCCATGGAACCGAATTTGGACTTCGCGGTCAGCGGCTGGGCATTCACCACGTTGGAATCTCCCTGGGTCGAATAGCGGACGTGCCCGATTGCGATGTTCCCCTTCAGTTCGGTCAGGTCGCACTTGCTGAGCGCTTCCACCACGAGTCCCATCTTCTTCCTTAGGGTGATCTCTCCATTCTCCACAGAGGCGATCCCTGCGCTTTCCTGGCCTCTGTGCTGCAGGGAATAAAGTCCGTCGTAGACGCTGAATGAGGCCTGTGAATCCTTGGTATAGAGTCCAAAAACCCCGCATTCTTCCTTGAACTTATCATCAAATATCAACATATCTTCTCCTTACTTCATGCGGCTTATGATTTCTTCATAGGCGCCTTTGACATTGCCCAGGTCTCTCCTGAACCTGTCCTTGTCCAGTTTCTCCAGCGTGATCTTGTCCCAGAACCTACAGGTGTCAGGGCTGATCTCATCCGCAAGGAGGAGGTTTCCTTCACTGTCCCTACCCAGCTCGATCTTGAAGTCCACAAGGATGATCCCGATCCTGTCGAAGTATTCCTTCATCAGGCTGTTGATTTTCTCCGTGATGGCATAGATTTCCTTAAGTTCCTCGAAATTCGTCACACCGATGGCAACGGCATGGGTGTCATTGATGAGCGGGTCTCCCAGGGAATCGTCCTTCAGGCAGATTTCGAACACGGTCGTCTTCAGGGCATAGCCCTCCGTGAGTCCAAGGCGTTTCGCCATGGAACCCGCCGCCACGTTCCGGACGATGACTTCGAGCGGAATGATGGATACCCTCTTCACCAGCTGCACCCTGTCTGAAAGCGTCCGGATGAAATGTGTCCTGACCCCATTCTCCTCGAGGTATCGGAAGATGGTCTCCGTGATCCTGCTGTTCAGGATGCCCTTGTCGTCGATGGTCCCTTTCTTCTCTCCATTGAACGCTGTGGCATCATCCTTGTAGTAGACGATGACCTCTTCCTTGTTCTCTGTCGCATAGATCCTCTTGGCCTTTCCTTCATATAACATCTTATCCATTAATATCTTACCTCCATTGCATTTTCTTCCAGGAATTTCTTTTTCATTTCACTGCGGAATGTGATGAGCCTGTCGCGGACCTCAGGATATTTCACACCGAGGATCTCTGCGGCCAGGATGCCGGCATTGTAGGCGTTTCCGATACCGACAGTCGCTACCGGTATGGGTTTTGGCATCTGGACGATGGAATACAGGGCATCAAGTCCTTCGAGCGCCCCTTTAAGCGGGACACCGATGACCGGAAGGATGGTCTTCGAAGCGATGACGCCAGGAAGATGTGCAGCCAGGCCGGCTCCTGCGATGATCACCTCATAGCCTTCCTTCTCCGTGGACGCGAGGAGTTCCTCGAGCCTTTCCGGTACCCTGTGTGCGGAAAGCACATAGGAGGTGCTCATGATCCCGAATTCATCGAGAGCGACCTTGGCGTTCTTCATGACCTCTTTGTCTGACTGGCTGCCGAATATGATGAGTACTTTCATTTTTCATTCTCCTTTTCTATTCCTAGGATAGGTCAGTTCTGAAGGGACCCGCCCTCAGGCAGGATGATGTTCTTCGAATGATTTGTAATAAGGCTGCTCCTACCTGAAATATTCGATTCCTGAGCGGAACAAGTCTTCCATGTAGGTTCCCGGGTAGTTCCGATAGAGTCCGTTCTGATAGCGTTCCGTGTGCCCCATCTTTCCGAAGACCCTGCCATCCGGGGATGAGATCCCTTCGATGGCAAGCATGGACCCATTGGGATTGTACGGCGCTTCCATGGTGATCCTGCCTTCCAGGTCGGCGTACTGTGTGATGACCTGTCCTTTCGCAAGAAGGTCCTGAAGCGTCCTGTCATCCGCCACGAACCTGCCTTCTCCGTGGGAGAGTGGGACATCATAGATTTTGCCAAGCTCCGCCCGGTCCATCCAGGGGGTGTTCCTTGACACGACCATGGTTCGGGCCATGAGGCTCATGTGTTTGCCTGTGGTGTTGTAGGTGAGGTTCGGCATCGCCGCATCCGGTTCGATGATCTCTCCGTAAGGGAGGAGTCCCGACTTCACGAGGCCCTGGAATCCGTTGCAGATGCCAAGGATTAGCCCGTCACGGTTCTTCAGGAGATTCATGACCTCCTCTTTCACCTCAGGATTCCTGAGGATGTTCGCGATATACTTTCCTGAGCCTTCAGGTTCGTCCCCCGCACTGAAACCACCAGGGATCATCAGGATGTTCGTCTTCGAAACCAGTCTGGAAAGTTCCCGGATCGAGTCCATGAGGTCCTGCTCCCGGTTGCGGAAGACGAAGGTCTCCACGTTCCCGCCTGCCTCCCTGAAGGCGTACTCCAGGTCATACTCGCAGTTGGAGCCCGGAAACACCGGGATGAGGACTTTGGGTCTTCCCTGGAAGGTCCTGATGCCAGGAGCCCTTTTTGTGGAGAGCACCGTCTCCAGCTTCTTTCCTTCCTTCCTACCCAGGCTGAACACCTTCTTCAGCGGGTCTTCGGTCCTTGACCGGAGCTCGTCGAAAGTCAGGGTGACTTCCCCGATCCGGACATCATCTGTGCTTCCGGCAGTACCCACATACTCAAGCAGCCGACTGTCTGCAATTTCCATAGCGCTGCGGTCAAGCTGAAGGATGAAGCTACCGGGATCCTTCTGAAAACTGCCTGTGACATGACCATCCAGGACGAATCCCACGCGGTTGCCTATCGACATGTTCACTAAGGTCTTCACGATTCCCCGTTTCAGGGTGTCACAGCTAAGGAGCAGACCACTGTCCCTCAGGTGAAGGAGAAGGTCCGCGTTCTCCTGGAAAGATTCGAATGAAGGTATGCCATCTTCAGACCTTGTACGCAGTACCGCGAGGATGCTGTCCTCCGCTTTCAGGTCGTTGGTCACGATATTCCTCGAATCCTCCGTGTTCATGGCGAAGGAGATGAGGGTCGGAGGGACATCGATTTCCCTGAAGGTTCCTGACATGGAGTCTTTGCCTCCAATGGCCGGAACCCTGAAGTCCAGCTGTGCGCTCAGCGCGCCCAGAAGGCTTGACAGCGGTTTTCCCCACTTCCTGCTGTCCCTGCCCAGCCGCTCAAAGTACTCCTGGAAGCTGAGCCTGATATCGCCATAACTTCCACCTAGAGAGACGATCTTCGCGATACTTTCAACGACGCTGCGGTATGCGCCGGTATACGTGTCCATCGAACTCTCGTAGGGGTCGAAGCCATAGGTCATGATGCTCGCTTCTTTGGTATAGAGGTCCCGCACCGGAATCAGGGAGACCATGCCCTGGCTCCTGGTATCCTGGTACTTTCCCCCATAAGGAAGCACGATCTGGTTCCTGCCGATGGTGGAATCGAAGTTCTCGACGAGTCCTCTCTGGGAAGCGAAATTGAGGTCCGAGATTTCCCCGAGGATGTCGTCCTTTGTGGTTTCGGGTTCTGGCTTTTGAAGCACGTCTTCCTTGTCCACGGTGATCTCGATGTAGGCCTTCGCGCCATTGGTGTCGAGGAACGCCCTGGACAGGTCCACGACCGGATTCCCTTCATAGAACATCCTGAGGCGCCCGGTCCCGGTCACCTCTGCGGTACGTGTGGCCTCCAGGTTCTCCTCGGCAGCGAGTTCGATGAAGCGCTCCGCATCCTCATGGTCCACCACGACAGCCATCCTTTCCTGGGATTCGGAGATGGCGATTTCAGTCGGGTCAAGCCCCTGATATTTCTTGGGCACCCTGTCCAGATGGATGTCCAGGGACTCCGCCAGTTCGCCTATGGCCACACTGACGCCTCCCGCGCCGAAATCATTGCAGCGCACGATGAGTTTCGCAGCCTCCTCGTTCCGGAAGAGACGCTGGATTTTCCTCTCCTCCACAGGATTCCCTTTCTGGACTTCGGAACCGGATTCCTTGAGCGAGGTTTCGGAGTGCACTTTAGAGGAACCTGTAGCGCCACCGATTCCATCCCTTCCCGTCCTTCCTCCCAGGAGGATGACCACGTCGCCCGCTTTCGGGGTTTTCCGGACCACATTCTCCTTCAGTGTGCTTCCGATGACCGCTCCAACCTCCATACGCTTCGCGACATATCCGTCATGGTAGATTTCCTCGACGAAACCTGTATTCAGGCCGATCTGGTTTCCATAGGAACTGAAGCCCTTCGCTGCGCCCCGTGTGATCACGCGCTGTGGAAGTTTGCCGGGAAGGGTAGCTGCAAGCGGAGTCCTTGGATCCCCACACCCGGTGATCCTCATCCCCTGGTAGACATAGCTCCTTCCG
>DATISI010000341.1:0-6573 GCA_035581745.1 Clostridiaceae bacterium | reverse complement strand
ACCGCACACAGGGAACTGGAGAGGCTCACCCTCGACAGGAACACCTCTTTCTTCAAGGCCAGCGTTTCAGACAAGTATGCGCAGATGGTCTATGACGGACTATGGTTCACCCCGCTGAGGGAAGCGCTTGACGCGTTCGTCGATTCCACACAGGAAACCGTGACCGGAACCGTGAAGATGAAGCTCTACAAAGGAAACTGCACCCTGGCCGCTTCAAAGTCCCCTTATTCGCTGTACAGCGAGGAACTGGCGACATTCGGCGCAGATGAGGTATACAACCAGAAGGATTCGGAAGGATTCATCAACCTGTTCGGACTGCCACTCAAGGTCAAGGCACTCCTGAACAAGAAACTGTCGGCCAATGGATTGCACATCGATCCTTTGGACAAAAAGGACCTTTGGATAAAATAGACGAGAGATAACGAGGTACACGAGATGAAACTATGGGAAGGACGATTCCAGAAGAGCACAGACGCCATCACGGAGGATTTCAACAGCTCCATCGAGACCGACAAGCGCATGTACAAAGAGGATATCCTCGGCAGCATCGCCCATGCGAGGATGCTTGGAAGCTGCGGGATCATCGAGGAAGCCGACTCCCTTTCCATCATCGAAGGCCTTGAGGCCATCCTGAAGGAGGTCGAGGAAGGCCTCGTGACCTTCACGGTGGAGGCCGAAGACATCCATATGAACATCGAGACCCTTCTGATCGCAAAGATCGGCGAGGCTGGAAAACGCCTGCACACCGGAAGGTCGAGGAACGACCAGGTCGCCCTGGACTTCCGGATGTACCTGAAGAACGGGACAAAGGAAGTGGAAGCGCTCCTGAAGGAGCTCCTTCAGGTCCTCCTGGAACTTTCAGAAACGCATAAGGACACCATCATGGCGGGTTACACCCACATGCAGAAGGCACAGCCGGTGACCCTCGGGCACCACCTCATGGCCTATTTCCAGATGTTCAAAAGGGACCTGGAACGGTACCTGGATTCGGAGAAACGGATCGATGTGCTTCCGCTTGGAAGTGGCGCCCTCGCCGGCACCACCTACCCGATTGACCGGAACATGGTGGCGAAGGAGCTCGGTTTCGAGGCGATCTCGGAGAACTCCATGGATGGCGTCTCGGACAGGGACTTCGCCCTGGAATTCCTCAGCGCCTCCTCCATCCTCATGATGCACCTCTCCCGCTTCTGCGAGGAGGTCATCCTCTGGAATACCGGAGAATTCGGATACCTTGAAATGGACGATGCCTTCTCGACGGGAAGCAGCATCATGCCACAGAAGAAGAATCCTGACATCGCGGAACTGGTGCGAGGCAAGACAGGAAGGGTCTATGGAGACCTGATGGCCTTACTCACCGTGATGAAGGGGATCCCCCTCGCCTACAACAAGGACATGCAGGAAGACAAGGACATCACCTTTGATGCCCTGGATACCGTCAAGGCCTGCCTCATCTCCTTCACACCGATGATCGCGACAGCGACATTCAACAAGGAAAAGATGCTGTCCAAGCTGAAGGAAGGGTTCCTGAACGCCACCGATGCGGCGGACTACCTGGTGAACACCGGCATGCCGTTCCGTAACGCCCATGAAGTCATCGGAAAGATGGTGCGTTACTGCATCATCGGGAACCGTGCGCTGGACGACCTCAGCCTTGAGGAATTCCAATCCTTCAGCATGAGTTTCAAGTCAGACATCCACGAGTTCATCTCCATCCGGAACTGCCTCGAAAGGCGCAGGACCTATGGCGGACCTTCGGGTTCTTCCATGGAGGCGGCACTCAGGAATGCCAGGACTTTTCTTGATGACCTGCCGGGATAAGACTAGTCCTGACCTTTCATGAAATCCTTATATCGCAAAGAGCAGCAGGAACGCACCGATAGGCGTCCTGCTGCTTTTCTCGTTCCCTCCTGATATCGGGCTTGCTTTTCTCATGTGGTGAAAATATGCTCATTGATACATTCCGCGACGGATGACACGCTTGCATCTGCCCCCGACCTCACCACGTCCTCCACCCCATGGAAGGTGAACGCGTGACCTGCCTCCATGAACATCGAAAGGTCATTCAGGGAATCCCCGATGGCATAGACCGCGTCCTTTTCGAACCCTTCCCTCTTCATGACTTCCCGGATTCCGGTCCCTTTCGAGGTCTCTTTCGGCACCACATCGATGTAGCTGACATTCCGGAACGCCGCCACCTGGTCCCCGAACTTGTCCAGGATGGTGCGCAGCGCTTCCTCGGTACGCTCGACACCGTGGTTTGCCGCAGCGGAGATCAGGCTGACCTCTTCCGCAAGCTCTTCAAGGCTGTCGATGCGCCTGCAGCCCGGGATGTTGTCCAGGATGAGCTGGGAGAAATCGTACTGGTAGGAGTATGACCTGAATCCGGTGTCGAATGAGACGTCGAATCCGAGTGCCTGACACATGCTGGTGATTTCCCGGACCACATGAAGACCGATGACCTCATGCCTGATCACGTTCCCTTCCCTGTCCAGAATGAGGGCTCCATTGGCCAGAACCAGGTATTCCGGATCCAGTCCGTACCGGTCAAGGATCCATTCCACGCCATTGTAGGGTCTTCCGGTGGATACGGCGACCAGGTGTCCCTCCTTCGAGAGCCGCTTCACCGCCTCAAGGTCCACCTCCGATATCTCATTGTTCCTCAGCAGCGTCCCATCAAGGTCCGTCGCGAATAATAATCTCTTCATGTCATCCTCCATCATTCTTCATTCCTCCGTTTCCAGGCTTTCCTTCAGCGGAGATTTGTTCCTTTCCCCCAGTTTAACGCCTTTTTGCCCTGATATCAATGTAGGCGGCATGACGGGAATCCTGTCACGGCGAAAAGAAAGGACCCCGTTGAAGAGATCCTTTCACCTTAATCTTGTATTACTTGATGCTTTCGTCGCCTTCTGGCATCTTCACCATGGAGGCATCAAGCATCCAGAGCACCTTGTCATAGTACTTCTTGAACGCGACCATCATGTCGTTGGTGACATCGTCTTTCGCTTTCTCTGAAAGTTCTATGGCCTCTTCGGTCTCTTCCACCATATGGAAGAAATCAGCCCTTACGGCTTTGACGAATTCCATGTCTGAACCGAACTCATCAGGTCTTTCCTTGAGGTCCGCAAGTTCAAGTGTACCCTTTAGGGAAGCCACAGGTTTGAGTCCGATGGCGAGCATCCTCTCCGCGAGCTCGTCCATGTCCGTCTTCGCTTTCTCATAGAAGACTTCGAACTGCTCATGCAGGCTGAAGAACGCGAGTCCCTGGACATACCAGTGGTAGCTGTGCAGCTTTGCGCAAAGCACGGTCAGGTCGGCCAGGTAGACACCAAGTCTTCTATTCAGGTCGGGGCTGGTCTCCGTTGTCCGCTTTACAGCCCTCTCCATCTTTCTTTCCTTATCGACGGGCTTATCCATTGTCTTTACCATTTTCATTCCTCCTGATTCAAATATTTTGTTAGATTGCTTATACCTATACCCTATAATTTACAGCAAAATTAAAGACTGGTTGTAAGGATGATATAAACATTCCCTGAATTCAGGCCAATGGAAGCCCCTTCGGACAGGCAAAGGACGGAACCCCATGTCATGAGCAGACATGGAGATTCCGTCCTTTTTCAGATGGTGACCGGAACCCTCCGGCTTTTCAGCGTCTTATTGGGGTTATCTTTGATGATAGCGTGAACCTTATCTTCCGTAGATATTGTCGATCACGGACGCCACGATATCTTCCTTGATTTCCCTCGAAGAATCCACGATCTGATCCGCTTCTGTCTTGATCCCGATCGTCTCCTCATTCACTTCCATTCCTGCAAGGTTGATGAAGATGTTGAGGGCAGCGCCTTCGATGGCGCTATGGATCATGATGGCTCCTACACCGGCATCGGAAATCGCATTCTTGTTTCCATATTCCGTCGCGACCTTCAGGGCATCATAGAGTGCATAGGATTCCTTCAGGAGACTTCTTGGAACGGCGAGGACGAGGTTCTTGGCCTCTGCGACTTTGGCCTTCCTTTCCTCTTTCTGCACATCGGTATGCTTTGGAAGCTTGAACGCAGCCATCAGGCTGTTGAAGGAGTCGGCATCCTTGTCGATGAGTTCCATATACTTTCCCCTCATGAGGTTCGCCGTCTTCAGGGCTTCCTTCAGCGAGGCCTTGACATCCTCAGGATAGGCTTCAGATGCTTTCTTGTCTATGGTCAGGTTGAGGACCATGGACGTCAGGCTGGCGCCGATCGCGGCACTCAGTCCTGCAGCGGACCCGCCGCCAGGCGCAGGGGATTCGGATGCGAGCTCGTTCGTGAAATCAATCAGGCTTAATTCTTTTAACATAATACCACCTCAACAGTTTATTTTAGCATGGTCTCTATGAAATCATCCCTCATGAGGACCGCGAGGACCTTGTCCATTTCACGGTACATCAGCGTGTCCCTTTTCAGGAAGGCGACTTTCTCACGTATTTTCCTGTAGGCTTTTCCAGTTCCTTCCCCGAGCGTGAAATCCTCCCGGAAGTCTATGGCCTGACAGGCCGCGAAGGCTTCGATCGAGATCACCCGGAGCGTGTTCGAGACAATCTCCCGCAGCTTCCTCGCCGCGAAATTCCCCATGGAGACATGGTCTTCCTGGTTCGCAGAGGAAGGGATGGAATCCACCGATGCGGGATGGGCCAGCGTCTTGTTCTCGGAGACAAGTGACGCTGCAGAATACTGTGTGATCATGAATCCTGAATTCACACCGCCATCTTCCGCGAGGAAGGCAGGCAGGTCATTCAGCTGATGGTTGACCAGCCTTTCAAGCCTCCGTTCCGATATGGAGGCCAGCTCGCTGACCGCGATGGCCAGGAAGTCGAAGACCAGGGCCAGAGGCTCCCCATGGAAGTTTCCCCCGGAATAGATCTCCTCTTCTGACAGGACGATGGGGTTGTCTGTGACCGCGTTCATCTCGATGGTCACCTTCTGCAGGGCATAATCCAGGGTGTCCTTCACGGCACCGTGGACCTGGGGAATGCACCTCAGGGAGTAGGCATCCTGGACCCTGATCTCGTTCTGGACCGTGATGAGGCTGCTCCCCTCGAGAAGGTCCAGCATGGTCTTCGCCACCTCCATCTGTCCGATCTGGCCGCGTACCGCATGCAGCCTTGGGTCAAAAGCGGTACGGATGCCCCTCAGGGCCTCCATGGTGAGCGCTCCAGCGATATTCGCAAGGTTGTATGCCCTGATGCCATCGGACAGGGCAAGCCCGCCTATGGCCGTCAGCGCCTGTGTGCCGTTGATGAGGGCGAGGCCCTCCTTCTCTTCAAGGACGACCGGCGTGATCCCGGCAAGACGCATGGCGTCCTTCGAATCCATCACGGTCCCCAGGTATTCCGCCTCCCCTTCCCCGATGAGGGAAAGGACCATATGGGAGAGTGGGGCGAGGTCTCCTGAAGCGCCAAGGGAACCTTTTTCCGGGACCACAGGGTGGACCTTCCGGTTCAGCATCTCAAGCAGTGTCTCCACCGTCGACAGCCGGATCCCTGAGAATCCTCTCGCGAGGGCATTCACCCTGAGCAGCATCATCGCCCTCACCTCGTCGGTGCGCATCGGATTCCCTGTCCCGCAGGAATGGGAGATGATGAGGTTCCTTTGCAGGTCTCTCAGTTTGTCCCTGTCGATCTTCACCTCGGAGAATTTTCCAAATCCTGTATTCACGCCATAGACCGGATTCTCTCCAGCAGCTGCCGTTTCCAGCATCCGCCTCGATTCCTCCATCCTTTTGCGTGCCGCTTCGTCCAATATGACTTCCTCATATCCCCTTGCCACAAGGACCATGTCCTGGAGCTCAAGGGGCCTGTTGCCTATCATTAACATCTATCTGTTCTCTCCTTCATGCGATCTTCCTTCAGGCACGGCTTCCACTCGCACAGAAAAAGAACACCTTCCTGATGTCCTGTGGATGGAGCCCATCTTCAGTCTGCCTGATTTCTGTCACTTTGTTAATTCAAGTATATATGAAAACCTTTAAATAATAAAGAGTAAAGCAATAAGCCTTACTCTCTGAGGTCTATCGTGATGGTCATCTTCCGCTCCTGGATGATGTCCTCCAGTGTCTTTTCCGCTTTTGTCCCGCCAGCCCTCTCCTTCATGAAGATGATCTTCAGGGTGAGGAGGATGATCTTGATGTCTTTCAGGAAGCTGTATTCCCTGATATACAGGAGGTCATATTTCGCCTTGTCATGCGGTGTGGAGATGTAGCTCCCATAGACCTGGGCATAGCCCGTCAGTCCGGCCTTCACCAGCGTCCTGTACTTGTAGTCAGGAATCTCTTTCCTGAACTGTTCGAAGAAGAATGGCCTTTCAGGGCGAGGACCCACGAAGGACATGTCCCCTTTCAGGATGTTGAAGAGCTGGGGAAGCTCATCGAGTCTCGCGGCACGGATCTTCCTGCCTACAGGGGTCACGCGGTCGTCCTCCTCCTGGACCAGGGAAGGACCGGTATTCCTCTCGGCATCCACGAGCATGGAGCGGAACTTCAGGATGGAGAACACCTCGTTTCCACGGGTCATCCGATCCTGTCTGTAGAAGACCGGTCCGCCGT
>DATISI010000340.1:0-3282 GCA_035581745.1 Clostridiaceae bacterium | reverse complement strand
CTCAATTTGAAAAGTTTGAACTAGCTTGCCTTGCAGCTTCCTGCTCGGCATATCTTGCCTTCGAACCAATATCGAAGGGCTAAGACTCAAAAAAGAATTTACTCTGGTTTTTACCTATTTCTGTTTAATTTTCAAAGAACTCGTCGCCGTTAGGAGACTTCTATATTATAGAGCGTAACGCTTTATAAAGTCAACGGATTAACCGTCTCAGTCAGCTTGTTTCAGCGAACTTGATTATCTTAACACGCTTTCATAGACACGATTTTGAACAGTAATTGATTTACAACAAAAAATATGGATTTATCTCCTCTTTTCATCGATTTCCTCTCTCTTCCTAATGTTGATACACTTGGTGATGTGTATGGATTTCCTTCTCGGAAAATGTCCTGTTTATTCTCCCCTTATTTACTTTGCTAATACTCTATTCACATGTAAACCATTAAATTTAGCCCAAATGGAAACGGGTGCCACATATCACATGCAGCACCCGTATGGGGGAATTCTTGATCTGTTAAGTAGGAATCCATTTCCGAGAAGGTATGGTTTCCTCTGGAGTCACCTGATCTGGCCTGTCTTATGGTAGGGCCTGATGACCAGGAGATAGAAGAAGAAGAGGAGGACCGTACCCTTGAAGACACTGCTGATGGTGATCGCCCACCATACGCCATTCAGCTGAAGGAGCGTGTAGGTGGACAGGAAGTATGCGGCTGGAATCCGTAGGGCGTTGAACAGGATTCCTACATAGGAAGGGATCATGGTCCTGCCCAGTCCGTTGAACGCACCCTGGCTGGTGATCTCCAGCGTCATGAAGATCTGCGAGACACCAAGGATGACCAGATAGTCCCCACCCATCCTGATGGTATCCGGCTCATGGATGAAGATCGAGAAGAGGGGTTCGGCAAATCCCATGAGGAGGATGGTCGCCAGGACACCGATGATGCTGATGGCGAACAGCCCCGCCCTGTATCCTTTCAGGATCCGCTCATACTGCTTCGCCCCATAGTTCTGCCCCACAAAGGCACTCAGGGCGGTGGAGAATCCACTGGCGGTCATCCACGAGATGGATTCAATCTGTGACCCGATCTTCTGGACCGCGATTGCTTCCGGTCCATAGACCGCGATGATCCTCGCGATGCCCATGGCAATCATGGCGAAGAACCCGTTCTGCATGGCGACAGGGAGGCCAAGCCTGATGATCTGTCTGAAATGGTGCCAGGAAGGCCGGATAAGGATATTGAGTTTGAAATAGATTTCTTCACGTCGGCTCATGACACTCAGAAAGATCATGGTGACGAGGAACTGTGAGAATACTGTCGCGACCGCCGCACCGAACACACCCAAGGCCGGGAAAGGTCCTATCCCGAAGATGAGGAGCGGGTCGAGGATCATATTGGTGACCAGGCCGACGAGATTGATCTGGAAGGGGATCTTGCTGAGCCCGGCTCCATTGAATATGCCGGACATTACCGGGTTGACGAAGGTGAAGATCAGTCCCATCGAGACAATGCCGAGGTAAGTGACCGCCATGTCAATGACGTTCTGCTGTCCGAGGCGGAAGAAGGCGATGAGGTTGCGCCTAAAAAGGAAGACGCCCAGTCCATAGACCACGGCGAAGAAGATTGTCAGCTGGATAGCGCTGATGGCGAAGGCCCTGGCGTGCTTCTCATCCTTCTTTCCCAGCGACTGCGCGACGAGGACTTCGGCTCCAACCTTCGAGAGCAGGATGAGGGAAAAGGCGAACCAGATGAAGAACCCTGCGGTTCCTACCGCAGCGACAGAATCGCTTCCGGTCTGTCCTACCCAGAACATGTCTGTGAGACTATAGGCCATCTGTATGAATGAAGTCCCCATGATGGGAATTGCAAGCTTTGTCAGGGTTTTCAGGATATCTCCCTGGGTGAGGTCAACTTTCTTTTCCATGTGTTCTCCTTAATACGAATCAAATCGTTTCAAAACCCATCTTTCATCAGCCTAAATGCCAGCCTTCCTGCAACTTGCAGTAGACATCCTGCGGCATCTGGAAACTCATGTGATTTTGAACCCTTTCATTATAAGCTTAAATATCATAGATTATAATCGTTAACCGTGAAATTAAATTCCAGTTTCTGACCATGTGTCCGATATGCGAAAAGGAGCGATGACCGCAATGGCCTCGCTCCTTTTCATGTCAATCTATGTACCGGATGATCCGGCCGAATTCCTGGTTACTTCGCTTTTTCCAGCGCGTCCTTGATGGCTTCGATCAGACCCTCTGAGGATCCTGTCGCTCCAGTTACAACTTCGAGGTCATCCGCTGAATTCTCGGCGATGACTTCCTCTACGATAGCTTCCTGAGCACCTTCGAACAGTTCAGGTGTGTCCTCGTTCTCCAGGACTTCGACTGCTGTGATTTCACCGCCAGTGACGACGACCTCAACTTTGATCGGTCCCTTGTATCCTTCGCCTTCACCCTCATATGTGCCATCCTTGAAAGCTGGCTCAGCAGGTGGAGTTGTAGGTGTAGTAGGTGTTGCAGCACATCCGACAAGCAGCGCAGCTGCCATTAGTGATGAAGCAATGACCTGTAGTGATTTCTTCATTTTTTCTCTCCTTCCACTTTATGCAATCTGCAAGTCATGGAATAAAATACGATTAGCCCGTATACTGAACGGTCATGAAACGATCAAGGAGCTGCCATCCGTTGTGGTTTCTTCCTAGGCAGTCCGCGTTTACACGATATCGGTCATTTCCATCAGACTCAGGATTCCAATAAAGTGTCATATTTTGTTACACTCCTATTCTATACGATTTTTCCGGATTCCACAAGTTCTCTCCTGGTTCTTCTCCTGAAGACCATCTATCCCTTCCCGGGAATCCCATTCCTTCTCTTTCCTGTGACCCGTTCAATCTCGATCCTGAGGACGGCTGTCGCGTTCTCCATCCTTCCGATGTACTCCCGTCCCTCTTCGATACGGTTCGGTGAATACTTCTCGATGAAGCCGAAGAGCGCTTCTCCCTTCTCCACACCAGAAATCTGCTGTGCCCTTCCATAGATGACCACGGATTCATAATTCGTGCTGAACTCCTCAGGCACGACAACCGCTTTCCCTACCACAGAGAAGGCCACCTTGTCGGAATACGCGATATTGTGCAGCTTCTTTCCTTCTTTCGCACAATGGATGTAGATCCTGTCTCCAATGACGACATAGTTCACCGGCAGCCCGTAGGGATAACCATCCTCACCCACGGTAGACCGCGTGCCATATTCTCCTCGCACGAGGATCTGTATGGCATCCTTCTTCT
>DATISI010000339.1:0-7710 GCA_035581745.1 Clostridiaceae bacterium | reverse complement strand
CGAAGAAAGAGATGGAGAAAGTCCTCACGGAAATCCAGGATGGAACCTTCGCGAAGAACTGGATCCTAGAGAACAAGGCGAACAGACCTTCCTTCAATGCGAAGCGCAGTATGGAGCAGGAACACCAGGTTGAAGTCGTCGGAAGCGAGCTCAGGAAGATGATGAGCTGGAACAAGGGCGACAAGGACAAGTAAGGATACACAGGTATCCTCGAACAGAAGATGAGAATGAGACGGGAACATAAGATTAGAGAATAAACGAAAGATAAGAACATAAACAAAAGATAAGAGAATTAACGAAAGATAAGAGAATGAACGAAAGACAAGACTTGAACAAAAGATAAGACCGTGAACAAAAGAAAAGGCTGTATGGATAAACGAAAGCTAAAAGGGGTGGACGGGAATGGAAAAGAAAGTTTCGATATACGATTCAACGCTCCGTGACGGAGCCCAGGGAGAGGGGATCTCCTTCTCAGCGGAGGACAAACTGAAGATCGTGAAGGCGCTTGACGCACTTGGGGTGGACTATATCGAAGCCGGAAATCCTGCCTCGAATCCCAAGGACCTGGAATTCTTCAAAAGGGTGAGGAACGTGGAGCTGAGGTCGGCGAAACTCGTGGCCTTCGGAAGCACAAGACGGAAGTTCATGAAGCCGGAAGAGGATGAGAACCTCATGTCCCTTCTTGGGGCAGGGACAGCCTACATGGCGATCTTCGGGAAATGCTGGGACTTCCATGTGACAGATGTCATCAACACCACCCTGGAAGAGAACCTCCTCATGATCGGAGATACCGTGAGGTATCTGACCGAGAAGGGGAAGAAGGTATTCTTCGATGGAGAGCACTTCTTCGATGGATACAAGAACAATCCGGAGTATGCGATGGCGGCGCTTGCCGCAGCCAAGGAAGCGGGGGCGATCAGCCTGGTGCTCTGTGACACGAATGGAGGGTGCCTCACGGGAGAGGCCGCTGAAATCACGCGGAAGGTCAAAGAGACCTTCGGGATGACAGTAGGCGTGCATTACCACAATGACAGCGGACTCGCGGTCGCGAACTCTGTCGAGAGCGTCCTCATGGGTGCCTCAGAAATCCAGGGAACCTTCATCGGGTTCGGGGAAAGATGTGGGAACACCAATCTTTCCACCGTCATCCCGAACCTCCAGCTGAAGCTCGGCTACACCTGCATCCCTGCGGACAGGATGGAGCAGCTGACAGACACGGCACGCTTCGTCAGTGAAGTGGCCAATATCTCCTTCGATGAGAACGCTCCCTATGTGGGAAGGAATGCCTTCACCCATAAGGGCGGCATGCACATCGATGGAATGAACAAGGACAAGAGAAGCTTCGAACACCTCGAACCTACCCTGGTGGGAAACGCCAGACGGTTCCTGATGTCGGAAGTCTCGGGAAGGAGCACAGTGCTCAAGAACATCCAGAAGATCGTGCCAGGAATCGGGAAGGATTCAGAGGAAGCCTTCATGATCCTGAAACGGCTCAAGGAGCTGGAGCACGAAGGCTATCAGTTCGAGGGAGCCGAGAGCACATTCGAACTGGTCATCAGGAAACAGCTCGGCAAGTACCATCCGTTCTTCGACCTTGAGGACTTCAAGATCATCGGAGAGAAACCGGACAATGAAGGACTCTTCAGTTCCTACGCCATGGTGAAGATCAACGTCGAAGGAAAGACGAAGATCACCGCGGCAGAGGGCGAAGGTCCGGTCAATGCCCTGGACAAGGCGCTCAGGGAATGCCTTGAAGGGTTCTACCCGGTCCTGAAGAAGACCTATCTCACGGACTACAAGGTGAGGGTCCTGGACGGGAAGGATGCCACAGCGGCAAAGGTACGTGTCCTGATCACGACAACAGACGGTCATACGGAATGGACCACCATCGGGGTGTCGACAGACATCATCCGCGCGAGTCTCATCGCTTTGACCGATTCCATAGAGATCAAGCTCCTCAGGGAACTTGAAGTGAAAATCAGAAACTATATCTAGTAGACGGAGGATGAATTATGGGAATGACAATGACGCAGAAGATACTGGCAAGCCATGCGGGCCTTACGGAAGTGAAGGCGGGACAGCTGATCATGGCGGACCTCGACATGGTCCTTGGCAATGACATCACGACACCGGTCGCGGTGAACGAGTTCAGGAAGATGCCTAACGCGAAGATCTTCGACACCAAGAAAGTGGCCATCGTGCCAGACCACTTCGCACCGAACAAGGACATCAAGGCTGCGGAGCAGGTGAAATTCATCCGTGAATTCGCCTATGAGAAAAAGATCGAGAACTTCTTCGAAATCGGAGAGATGGGCATCGAGCATGTCCTCCTTCCAGAGAAGGGACTCGTGGTATCCGGAGACGTGGTCATCGGAGCCGATTCACACACCTGTACCTACGGTGCCCTGGGCGCCTTCTCCACAGGAATCGGAAGCACGGACATGGCGGCAGGAATGGCCACAGGCAAAGCCTGGTTCAAGGTCCCTGAAGCCCTGAAGTTCAACCTCACCGGAGCACTCACCGGATGGGCATCCGGCAAGGATGTCATCCTCCACATCATCGGAATGATCGGCGTGGACGGAGCCCTCTACAAATCCATGGAGTTCACGGGCGAAGGCGTACATACCCTTTCCATGGACGACAGGTTCACTATGGCGAACATGGCCGTGGAAGCCGGAGCGAAGAACGGGATCTTCATCGTGGACGCGAAGACAGTGGCCTACGTCAGGGAACACTCCGAAAGACCTTACCGGGTATTCGAAGCGGATGCCGATGCGGTATATGAGAAAGTCTACAACATCGACCTTTCCACTGTCCGTCCGACAGTAGCGTATCCGCATCTTCCGGACAACACCAGGACTCTGGCGGAAGTCGGGGAGAAGGAAGTGAAGCTGGACCAGGTGGTCATCGGGTCCTGTACCAACGGAAGGATGGAGGACATGAGGGTCGTCGCGAAGATCCTTAGAGGGAAGAAAGTCGCGAAAGGCTTGAGGGTCCTGGTCTTCCCGGGAACCCAGAAGATCTACCTCCAGTGCATCGAGGAGGGACTGGTCCAGGACATGGTGAAGGCCGGAGTGGCATTCAGCACACCGACCTGCGGACCGTGCCTTGGCGGACACATGGGCATCCTCGCGGATGGCGAGAAGGCGGTATCAACGACCAACCGTAACTTCGTGGGTAGGATGGGCCATGTCGGATCAGAGGTCTACCTCGCAAGTCCGGCGGTCGCAGCGGCATCAGCCCTGACAGGCTATCTGACGGACCCTGAAAAGTCCACGAATGAGGAGGAGAAGAGATGAAGGCAAGAGGGACAGTATTCAAATACGGCGACAATGTGGACACGGATGTCATCATCCCTGCAAGATACCTGAACACTTCGGATGCGAAGGAACTTGCGGCACACTGCATGGAGGACATCGATGCGGATTTCGTGAAGAACGTGAAGAATGGCGACATCATCGTCGCAGACAGGAACTTCGGATGCGGCTCCTCCAGGGAGCATGCACCGCTGGCCATCAAGACAGCAGGTGTGTCCTGCGTCATCGCAGAGACCTTCGCGAGGATCTTCTACAGGAATGCCATCAACATCGGACTTCCCATCCTGGAATGCAAAGAGGCGGCAGCGGCCGTGTCAAATGGAGACGAACTGGAAGTGAACTTCGATACCGGAGAGATCAAAAACCTCACGAAGAATGAATCGTACACGGGACAGGCGTTCCCGGAATTCATGCAGGCACTCATTCAGGCGGACGGTCTCGTGAACTATATCAACACCCAGGCCAAGGGATAGGACATCAGGAACAGGCAGCAGGGCCAGTCACGATAGAAACAAAAGATGAAAAGGCTGAGGAACGTAAGAAAAAGATATTGAAGAACAAAAGAGAAGAAACTGAGTAACAAAAGATGAAAAGCACATAAACAAGAGATGAAAAGCAGATAAACAAAAGATGAGAAAGTCAAAAGACAAAAGATAAAAAGCGGATAAACAAAAGATAAAAACCTTAAGAAGAGATGTGGTTAAGGACAAAGACAATCCAGCCATGGAAACAGGACATGAGGTACAAAGATGGAATTGAAGACCAGATAGAAGAGAGAACAAATGATGAGGCAGAGATTAGGCGGATGAAGCCGGAGAGAAAGGCAGGAGAAGTGGGAATGAAGAAGAACATCGCAGTGATCAAGGGAGACGGAATCGGACCAGAGGTTGTGGACCAGGCGATCCTTGTCCTGGACAAGGTCGCGAAGACCTACGGACACAGTTTCAGCTATAAGGAGGTCCTTGCGGGAGGCGCAGCCCTGGATGCCCATGGTATTCCGCTTCCGAAGGAGACGGTAGAAGTGTGCAGGAAGAGTGATGCGGTGCTCCTGGGGGCCATGGGGGGTCCGAAATGGGATGTCCTTCCAGGACACCTGAGACCGGAGAAGGGACGTCTCGGACTTCGGGCGGCACTGGGGCTCTTCGCGAACATCAGACCTGCGGTGCTCTTCTCGGAGCTTGCGAATGCGAGTCCGCTGAAACCGGAAATCTTCGGGGATGACGTAATGGACATCGTGGTGGTGAGGGAACTCACTGGTGGTATCTATTTCGGGAAACGGGAGACGGGCAGGGATGAGGAAGGCGAGTATGCCTATGACACCATGTCCTATACCGAAGGGGAAATCAGACGGATCGCGGTTGTCGCTTTCGAGCTGGCCATGATCCGTGGAAAGCTCCTGACGAGTGTCGACAAGGCGAACGTCCTCGACAGCTCGAGGCTCTGGAGGAAGGTGGTCCTCGAAGTCGCGAAGGACTATCCGGAAGTGGAGCTGAAGCACATGTATGTGGACAACTGCGCGATGCAGCTGGTCATCAATCCGAAGCAGTTCGATGTCATCGTGACCGAGAACCTCTTCGGGGACATCCTCTCGGATGAGTCCAGCATGATCACCGGGTCCATCGGGATGCTGCCGTCTGCAAGTCTCGGGGAAGGCAACTTCGGCATGTACGAACCCATCCATGGGTCGGCTCCGGACATCGCGGGACAGGACAAGGCGAATCCGATTGCGACCATCCTCTCTTGTGCGATGATGCTCCATACCACCTTCGGGATGGACAAGGAAGCGGAAGCCGTTGAAGAGGCGGTGAAGGCGGTCCTTAAGGAAGGCTACCGTACGGGAGACATCATGACAGAAGGAAAGACGCTGGTGGGAACCAGGGAAATGGGAAGAAGGATCGCGGAGAAGCTCTAGACGGCTTTAGGGCCGTAAAGTGTATTCTAAGGGGCTATACGATATAGGACCACAAAGTGAAGACAGGACAAGGGGCAGGATGCCTCATGCGGAAGTAGAAGACAGGAGGAGAAGAGATGAGAAGCGACAGTGTGAAGACAGGGGTGGAGAAAGCCCCGCATCGTTCCTTGTTCAAGGCGATGGGGTATACGGATGAGGAGCTGAAGAAGCCACTTATCGGAATCGTGAATGCGAAGAGCGACATCGTTCCAGGGCACAAGCACCTGGACAGGATCGTCGAAGCGGTGAGGGACGGCATCCTGATGTCGGGAGGGCTTCCCTTCGTCTTCCCTTCCATCGGGGTATGTGACGGGATCGCCATGGGACATGTGGGGATGAAGTATTCCCTGGTCACCAGGGAGCTCATCGCGGACTCCGTCGAGGCCATGGTCATGGCCCACGGGTTCGATGCCATGGTCATGGTTCCGAACTGTGACAAGGTGGTTCCGGGAATGCTCATGGCGGCTGCCAGGGTCAACATCCCGACTGTCGTGGTCTCCGGCGGACCGATGCTCACGCTTCGGGAGAAGAATGACATCGACATCACCTCGGTCTTCGAGGCGGTAGGGTCCTACAAGGCAGGGAAGATGACCCTGGAAGAAGTGACGGAATGCGAGGATTCGGCATGTCCGACCTGCGGATCGTGCTCGGGGATGTTCACGGCGAACAGCATGAACTGCCTGAGTGAAGCCATCGGCATGGCGCTTCCGGGAAATGGAAGCATCCCTGCGGTCTATGCGGAAAGGGAACGACTTGCGAAGGTCGCGGGCATGAAGGTCATGGAGGTCCTCGCGAAGGATATCCGGCCAAGGGATATCATGAACGAGTCGACTTTCCACAATGCCCTGATTGTCGACATGGCGCTGGGCTGCAGCACAAACACCATGCTCCATCTTCCTGCCATCGCCTACGAGGCAGGCGTCATGCTGAACCTCGAGATCGCGAACGACGTGAGCGCGAAGACACCGAACCTCTGCAAGCTCGCCCCATCAGGTCCATGGCACATGCAGGACCTCAATGCCGCAGGCGGTGTCCATGCGGTGATGAAGGAGCTCTGCAAGAAGGGCCTTCTCGATACCTCGAACCTGACGGTGACGGGAAAGACCCTGGAGGAGAACCTCGAGAAGGTCAGGAACGTCGACCACAAGGTCATCCGGGACATCGAGAAGCCACACAGTCCCACAGGCGGAATCGCCGTCCTGAAGGGGAATATCGCGCCAAACGGATGCGTCGTCAAGAAAGCGGCGGTCCGTGACGAGATGCTCGTCCACTCCGGTCCATGCCGGGTCTTCGATTCCGAAGAGGAAGCGATCGAGGCCATCTACAGCGGTGGGATCGTGAAGGGGGATGTCGTGGTCATCCGGTATGAGGGGCCTAAGGGCGGACCAGGAATGCGGGAGATGCTCTCTCCGACCTCCGCCATCGCGGGAATGGGACTCGACAGCGATGTCGCCCTCATCACCGACGGAAGGTTCAGCGGAGCGACCAGGGGAGCTGCCATCGGGCATATCTCTCCGGAAGCCGCGGAAGGCGGCAACATCGGACTCCTCGTCGAAGGGGATGTCCTGGACATCGATATCCTGAAGGGAACCATCGATGCCAGGGTGAGTGAAGAAGAATTTGCGACAAGACGTGCCACCCATGTGGTGAAAGAACCAAAGATAAGGACAGGGGTCCTTGCCAAATACGCGAAGCTTGTGACGTCCGCAAGCACAGGAGCGGTACTCAGGGCTGACTAGACAGGGGGAAAAGATGATGATGCTGACAGGTGCACAGATATTGATGGAATGTTTAAAAGAACAGAAGGTTGACACGGTCTTCGGGTATCCCGGAGGGTCCGTCCTCAACATCTATGATGAGCTGTACAAATACGATAGCGAGATCAGGCACTACCTGACCGCCCACGAGCAGGGCGCGGCCCATGCGGCCGACGGTTATGCCCGGTCCACAGGAAAGGTCGGGGTATGTATCGCGACTTCGGGTCCCGGTGCCACCAATCTCGTCACAGGGATCGCGACGGCCTACATGGACTCCATTCCGATGGTGGCCATCACCGGAAACGTCCCGCTGAGCCTCATTGGACGCGACAGCTTCCAGGAAGTCGACATCTGCGGGATCACCATGCCGGTGACCAAGCACAACTTCCTCGTGAAGGATGTGAAGAACCTGGCGAAGACCGTCAGGGAAGCCTTCCATATCGCGAGAAGTGGAAGACCCGGACCTGTCCTCATCGACATCCCGAAGGATGTGACTTCTGGAAAAGCGGAGTACGCTTTCGAAGAGCCGAGGAAGGTGGAAAGGTTCCGGACGGAGATGACGAAGGAAGCCGTGGAGCTTGCGCTGGCACAGATCAGGGAAGCGAAGAAGCCATTCATCTTTGTCGGTGGAGGCGCTGTCGCATCGGATGCGCACAAGGAACTCCTGGAGTTCGCGAAGAAGGTG
>DATISI010000338.1:0-2900 GCA_035581745.1 Clostridiaceae bacterium | reverse complement strand
GGGAATCTGAATCCGAAGCGGCTTCACTTCTCCTCGGACTTGGGATTTCCACAGACAAGCATGACAAGACTGTCGGAGAGCTCGAAGGCGGAGAGAAGATCAAGGTCCTCCTCGCTCAGGCGATCTTCGGTAACCCAGGCGTCCTCATCCTTGATGAGCCGACGAACAACCTGGACCTGAACTCCATCACCTGGCTCGAGAACTACCTTGCAGACTTCGAAGGCACCGTCATCGTCGTCTCCCATGACAGGCATTTCCTGAACATGGTCTGCACGCATGTCTGTGACGTCGACTTTGGAAAGATCAAGATGTACATGGGCAACTATGACTTCTGGTACGAATCCAGCCAGCTTATGCAGTCCCTCATGAAGGACAGCAACAAGAAGAAGGAAGAGAAGATCAAAGACCTGCAGGCCTTCATCGCAAGGTTCTCCGCCAACGCTTCCAAATCGAAGCAGGCGACCTCAAGGAAGAAGCTGCTCGACAAGATCACCCTTGACGATATCGCGACTTCTAGCAGACGTTATCCTTTCGTCGGATTCAAGCCTGAGCGTGAGCCAGGAAATGACATCCTGATCGTGGAGAACCTGACCAAGTCCATCGACGGCGTCAAGGTCCTCGACAATGTCTCCTTCATCGTAGGAAGGAACGACAAGATCGCCTTCACCGGAAGCGACATCAGCGTGAGCACCCTGTTCAAGATCCTCGCAGGAGAGATGGAACCGGACTCAGGCTGCTTCAGATACGGCGTCACCATCACCAAGGGATATTTCCCAAGGGACAACGGAGACTACTTCAACAATGTGGACCTTAATCTCGTGGACTGGATGAGACAGTACTCCGAGGAGAAGAGCGAGACTTACCTCAGAGGATTCCTTGGAAGGATGCTCTTCTCTGGAGAAGAAGCCCTGAAGGAAGCGAAAGTCCTCTCCGGAGGAGAAAGAGTACGTTGCATGCTTTCCAGGATGATGCTGTCTTCAGCGAACCTCCTGATTGTGGACCAGCCTACAAACCATCTGGACCTGGAGTCCATCACCGCAGTGAACAACGGCCTCATCGATTATTCGGGTGTGCTGCTCTTCTCCTGCCATGACCACCAGTTCTCCCAGACGGTGGCAAACCGAGTCATCGAAGTCACACAGACTTCCATGTTCGACAAGGTCGGATCCTTCGACGAATACCTGGAGATCAGGGATGGAAAGATTCCTGCCTAAGGATTGACGGGAATTACAACATAAACCCATATCCGTAAATGATACAAGCCGGAAGTACGAGTTTTAACGCTCATGCTTCCGGCTTTTTATATTGTCTGGATCCAGTTTTCCTGGAAACTGAGGAGTCTCACATCCTGCTGATGAAAACATTGTGTTGAAGAAACTATCCGGCAGGGAGAATCTTAATCATGGAAGGGATGTCCTTCAGCGCCCCAGACGGGGGCTCTCCTGTCCGATATGCCCAAGAAAGGGATTGTCCTCAGAAGATGAGAAAGGTCAGCAGGAAGGTCACAGCGTTCGCTGTAA
Organism: Clostridiaceae bacterium; assembly: GCA_035581745.1. Classification (GTDB taxonomy): domain Bacteria; phylum Bacillota; class Clostridia; order Clostridiales; family Clostridiaceae; genus Youngiibacter. Next base: position 1,380 of record DATISI010000338.1, on the reverse strand, counting down.
GGGCATAGCCCACAGCCTTCTTCTTTTCTCGGAAGAAGAGGACATAGGTGAGCCCTTCACAGAGGAAGACAAAGGTTTCTCCCCATGCCAGGCTCACAAGGTAGTCCGAATAACGGTAATCCATGACGAACATCGTGATGATGAGGCTGAGCATGAGGAAGGAGACGATATTCGCGAGGATGACGACAGGAATCTTCCGGAGTTCCTTTTTCCGATAGAAGCTGAAGAAGATGAGAAGTTCTACGACGATGGTCGCAAGGAGGGTCAGAAGGAAACGGCTGTCCATGAGGTCGAGGGTCCGTTTCTCCGTTACTGTACCCGTCGCCATGTCATAGGTGAGGAACTGGTACATGTTCCGCCTTTCAATCACTCTGGAGACCGCAAGGGAGCCATCAGCCTGCTCGATGATGATCTTGTAGGTGATGGGGACGGCCCGGTAGGAGAAGGTGTGGGTCGCTGTGGATGGACCTGTGAAAGCCCCCTGGATATCCCCGAAGAGGAGAGGGAAACGGAGCCATGCCGCGAAGTATCCATCCTCATTGTAGAGATAGATCGGACGGTCCTTGTAGGCTTCGATCTCAAAGTCCGCTTTCTGGGAAACAGAAGGACCGATATCCTCTGTGACCAGGAGGTCGAGAAGATAGTCTGGATTCTCGATATTCACGACCTCGATGGTGATTGCCGGCTTGGGTCCGATGTCGCCGTAGACGGCAAGGGTGGGGGAGAGGAGCAGGGCAAGCAGGATAAGAGCAGAATAACGCATCTTCTTCATGAGTTCCTCCCGAGTAATACTTGACCGCTTTCAGCGCGTGTCTAGCACAGGGAAATCTGACTGTCCCGGTTCTCCGGGGTGATCAGGAGCTTCTTTGGATAGGCCTTCAAGATTTTCTGGATCTCTTCCGGCTTCGTCTCTTTCCTGATGAAAGATGCATAAGCATCCTTCGGGATGATGAGTGGTGTCCGGTCATGGATGCTCAGCATCTCGTTCTGCGAGTCCAGGGTGATGATTGCGAAACGCTCTTCGGGCTCGCCTTTGTCATTCGCGAAGCTCTGCCAGATTCCGCCAAGCATCATGAAACGGTCTTCCGTTCCAATCTCGTGTTTGATTTTCTCCTTGTCCTTTTTCAGCCATTCGTAGAACAGGTTGGCTGGGACCAGGCAGCGCTGGGATTCGATGGCCTTGTGGAACATCCTCTTCTCGTAGATGGTCTCGGACCGGGCGTTGATGATGAGCTTCTTGTCCAGAGGGAAACCCCATGTTGGCTTCTTGAAACCCTCCTCGGTGATGGTGAGGGACCTGGTTCCGGGATAGATGTCCCGCTTCTCATGGATGAACTCATCCAGGTTGTCCGATTTGTATCTGTTATTCACTTCTTCAAC
>DATISI010000337.1:0-6464 GCA_035581745.1 Clostridiaceae bacterium | reverse complement strand
GGAGGAGCATCTCCATATCCAAGGCGACAGGGAGAAGATGACGCTTGCCCTTCGTAATATCCTGAAGAACGCCTTCACCTATACTGATGTCCCTGGGACGGTCACGGTCGTCCTGAAAAATACGGGGAAGATCCAGGGCAGTGACAGGATCATCCTGGAGGTCACAAACAGCCCCGCATTCATCGATGAGCAGGACCTGGACAACATCTGGGTACAGTTCTATAAGCGAGACCGCTCAAGGCATCGTGTCCCTAATTCAACCGGACTTGGACTTTCTATCGTGAAGAATATCCTCGACAGACATGGCTTCCCTTACAGCCTTAGGAATGTCACCCTTCCTTCCGGAGAAACCGGTGTCTCCTTCCGTGTGGAATTCTGTGACCTGCGGGGCAGGACAGGAATCCAGGAAAAGTGATGCAACTGGGAACCGTGTGAAAGAAGAATATTCTGGATAAAGGAATGCCCGGACCCTTCCCATCAGGGAGAGGTCCGGGCATTCCTGTTCTTTGCTATAAGGTGAATCCGCCATCCATGGTGATGACCTGTCCTGTGATATATCTCCCTTTCGTGACCAGGAACTCGACAAGGTCCGCAACCTCCTCGGGTGTCCCAAGCCGATGGAACGGGATGTCCTGGATGAATGACGCCCTTTCCTCTGGGGATAGATTGCCAAGGATTTCCGTGTCGATCCCACCTGGCGCGATGGCATTCACCCGTATGCCCATATGCGCGAGTTCAGCGGCGAGCCCTCGTGCGAACTGTTCGAGTGCGCCTTTCGTCATGGCGTAGGCGATCTCATAGGAAGCGGGACGGGATCCCCAGATTGAAGAGATAGCGATGATGTCCCCTTCCTGCCTGGAGATCATTCCGGGAATGAGGCCGCGTGTCAGGTAGAACAGCGGCTTCACGTTCACGTTGAAGGAACGTTCGAAATCATCCTCATCCATCTCATCGAACATCCCCCGGAAGGAGACACCTGCGGCATGCACCACCACATCGACATGGAGGAAATCGGTCCTGACCTTCTCAAGCGCTCCCTTGATCTCTTCCCTGTCATTGAAATCGCAGCTGTAGGTCTCGACCCTTTCCGCCTCCATGATGGTCGTCTTGAGGTCCCAGGCCTTCTTGTGGTTCTGTCCATAGACAAGTGCCAGGGAATAGCCAAGACTTCCCAGACGTCTGGTGATGGCCTCTCCGATTCCTCCTGTTGCGCCTGTGATGAGTGCGACCTTTTTAGGCATATGACAGCCCCCTTTCTTCTTATCTTCGATTATACCGAATCATGGATGTTTCTGCACGTGCTTTCGTCTTTGAAGGTATCCCTCAAGAAAGCTTTAACGTAGGAAAAGGAAAAGGGACGGGCCATTTCGGGCATCCGTCCCTCTGAATTTTCGATTAGTCCCTTTTCCCCTGCAGGATATCCGCGATGGCAGCGATGCTTCCCAGGGACTTCAGTGTGTCCACAGGGAGGATCAGCTTGTTCGCTGGATTCATGGAGAGTTCCTTCAGGGCTTCTACCTGTTTCAGGGCGATTACCCTTTCATCGGTACCTGAAGTGATGATTGCGGTATTGACTTTCATGATGGCGTCAGCCTCGGCGCTGGAGATGAGGTCGATGGCTTTCGCCTTACCCTCAGCCTCGAGGAGCTGGGATTCCCTAAGACCTTCCGCTCTCCTGATGTTGGATTCTTTCTCCGCTTCCGCTCTCAGGATGTTGCTCTGCTTCTCACCCTCTGCTCGGGCGATGCTGGAGTTTCGGTCTCCTTCTGCGATGAGGATCGCGGCTCTCTTCTCTCGCTCCGCTTTCATCTGCTTCTCCATCGCATTCTGGATCTCTTCAGGAGGAACGATATTCTTGATTTCGACGGACAGGATCTTGATTCCATAGGCATCTGTGATCGTGTCGACGATGTTGAGCAGTTTGGAGTTGATCTTATCTCGTCCTGCAAGGACTTCATCCAGGGACATGTCACCGATGATGTTCCTCATGTTGGTGATGGTGGAATACATGATACCTGAGACGTAGTTCTCGATATTGTAGACAGCATCCTTGGCGCTAAGGACCTGGTAGAAGATGACGTTGTCCACGCTGATCTTGACGTTGTCCTTTGTGATGACGTTCTGTGGCTGGATGTCCAGGATCTGCTGTTTCATGGAGATCCTTCTTCGGACAAAGTCAGCGAATGGGATGATGACATGCCAACCTGGCTGGAGCACACGGTAGAACTGTCCGAACCGTTCGAGGACAAACACATATCCTGTGTTGACGACCTTGATCGATGAGAGCAGGATCAGCAGGACGATGACGGCCAGAATGACGAATCCGATAATGTAAGGCATTAGTTTTTCTCCTCCTTGACTACACTTAATTTGTTCTCTTTGATTCCAACCACGCGGAAATATTCTCCCACGAGGATCGGTTCTCCCTCGTTCACAAGGTTCCAGTAGATTCCGTTGATCTTATGCTGGGTCTCTCTCTTGATGTCCACTTCAGCACGGTAAACCTTGCCGACGAACTTGTCCACGAGGATGGGTTCATTCTTGATCCTGCTCCGGATATACTTCCCTGAGATATTGTTTCCAATCCCAATGAAGATGACACCCAGCACAGTCGCAATCAGTACCTGGTAGGTAAAGTTCAGATAGAATCCTGAAAGCCATGCGACAACGAAACCGATGGACAGCCAGGAAAGCAGAATGTTGCTCGTTGCGATATCAAAGGATACAACGAGGATAATGAGTATCAGCCAAATCCAATTCATATTTTATCCCTCCTGCAACAATTATACCAAGTCTACATCCAATTATAAAGTTTTATATAGTAATCATTACCATGTTTTATGCTATAAATAACCTTATATTGGATGTTATCCCCTTATGGCTGGTCCGGGCTTGATATTTCGTCGTTTTGCTCGTCTTTTCAGGAAATAGAGGTCACATGTTTGTTAAAGTATTCCCATAGACAAACCCTCTTTACAGTTTAGCATACATTGAGGCTCCATATATAGTTAAAATATGCTGTTGACCAAATATTTCGACCATGCCTCGCAAGGCAACGTGCCGCCTCCTGCGCTGATGTCCTTTCAGCGGAAATTTGCACTGGGGACGTTTAAGGACCGCACCCAGCAGGATGCGGTCCTCATGAAACGCTAAAGGTTAAGGATCAATACTGGTAGAATCCTCTTCCGGTCTTCTTGCCTAGGAGGTTCGCTCTACACATCTTCTTGAGCAGCGGATGCGGAGCATATTTGTCGAGGCCCATCTCTTTCTGGAGTGTCTCCAGGATGGCGAGCACGATGTCATTTCCGATCAGGTCGGAAAGAGCCAGCGGTCCCATGGGATGGTTCGCACCAAGCTTCATCGCCTTGTCGATATCCTCAACGGAAGCGAATCCGTCAGCATATACGCCTACCGCTTCATTGATCATCGGAATCAGGATCCTGTTGACCACGAAACCAGGTCCTTCTGTGACTTCTACCGGTTCCTTGCCAATGCTCTTCGCGATTTCATAGACCTTCTCGAAGGTCTCCTCGTCACAAAGCAGCCCTCTGATGACTTCGACCAGCTTCATGACTGGTGCGGGATTGAAGAAGTGCATGCCGATGACCTTTCCAGGTCTCTTGGTGAATGCAGCCATCTCCGTCACGGAAAGTGAGGAGGTGTTTGAAGCGAAAATGGTCTTCTCTTCACAGATCTCATCAAGTTCCTTCAGTACACTTTTCTTGACTTCCATTTTTTCCACGATGGCTTCGACAACCAGGTCGCAGTCATGCGCCTCCTGAAGGCTTCCAGCGACACTCAGGTTGCCTGAGATCCTGTCTAAGTCTTCCTTGGTGACCCTGCCTTTCTCGACCTGTTTCTGAAGCCTGCCCAGTGTCCCCTGGTGGCTTTTTGCTGCGAATCCTTCTAGGACATCATAGAGAAGGACTTCGCAATTTCCCTGAGCGAAAGCCTGTGCAATTCCAGAACCCATAGTTCCTGCACCGATTACCATAATCTTCATCATTACTTGCCGATTCCTCCCAAGAACAAAAGTGTAAAAGTACATCCCCGTCCCTGAGCCGTCTTCGACAATCCTCACCTGCCTTTTATCTATTTGTCTAAAATGATAAGACGTAAACATTTTTTTGTAAAGGTTTAATTTTTAACAGAATCAGGATTCTCCTTCTTCCCGTATCATGTCATGCTGCTCATCCAGCAAAGACCCTCTCCTGGAATGGGGCCAGTTTTCCGTCCTTAATCCAGAATAATCGGAAATCCCCCCTTATGCTGACGTTTTTTTGATAACCATCCTGAAATTTTTAGGGTTCACTTGGCACGTTTATTGCTATATAATTATCATACAAAGTTTAGGAGGTATAACATGAAAGAAGTTGTAATCGCAAGTGCCGTAAGAACAGCCATAGGAAGCTTTGGCGGACAGTTCAAGGATGTCACCGCAGTGGACCTCGGAGCCGCTGCCATCAAGGAAGCCCTGATCCGCGCAGGAATCAAGCCTGAGCAGGTGGATGATGTCTACATGGGCTGTATCCTTCAGGCAGGTCTTGGACAGGGTGTCGCAAGACAGGCTGCCATCAAGGCAGGAATCCCTGATTCCGTGCCCGCAGTCACCATCAACATGCTTTGTGGATCCGGTCTGAAGACCGTAGCCATGGGCGCGCAGACCATCATGACCGGAGAGAATGACATCGTCGTAGTCGGCGGTACAGAGAACATGAGCAGATCACCGTATCTCCTTGACCAGGCCAGATTCGGATTCAGGATGGGCGATGGTAAAGTTGTGGATTCCCTCCTTAAAGATGCGTTGCAGGACGCTTTCCAGGACATCCATATGGGAATCACGGCAGAGAACCTTGCAGCGAAATATTCCATCTCCAGAGAAGAGCAGGATGAGTTCGCCGCATGGAGCCAGAACAAGGCAGAAACCGCTGTGAATGAAGGCAAATTCGTTGATGAGATCGTTCCAGTCTCCATCCCACAGAGAAAGGGCGACCCTAAGGTGATTGCTACGGATGAGTTCCCCAAGAAGGGTGTCACAGCCGGAGACCTTGGAAAGCTTAGACCTGCATTCAAGAAGGATGGAACCGTAACAGCAGCCAACGCATCCGGAATCAATGACGGAGCAGCCATCCTTGTCCTCATGTCCAAAGAGAAAGCTGAGGAACTCGGCGTCACTCCACTTGCCACTGTCGTGTCCTTCGCAAGCGCAGGCGTCGACCCATCCATCATGGGAATCGGTCCCGTCCCTTCCACCCAGAAGGCGCTCAAGAACGCGAACCTGACCATCGATGACATGGACCTTATCGAAGCCAATGAGGCCTTTGCGGCTCAGGCACTCGCTGTAGGTAAAGAACTGAAATGGGACAAGGAGAAAGTCAACGTGAATGGCGGAGCGATCTCGCTTGGTCATCCCGTAGGTGCATCAGGCGCGAGGATCCTTGTCACCCTTCTCCATGAGATGAAGAAGAGAGACTCCCAGTACGGACTTGCCACCCTCTGCATCGGCGGCGGAATGGGAACATCCGTCATCGTCAAGAGATAGTTTTCAAAATTTAATTACTGCATGACTTTATTTTGAGGATCCTTCGGGATCCTTTTTTTGCTTTAGACGCCCTATTTAACTCCCGTGGACTGAAGGACAATCGACATCTTTCGGAATCGGAAATCAAAATTAACACGATTCTCCATCAAATATGTCTAAATTGCATTTTCTATGAGAAAAACAAGTCAATATCCTACATTTATGTCAAATATATTAATATTGTTTCAATTTTTTCGTTTTAATAGTATCATAGACATACAGGCTTCAGTTCTGTAAACGTAGATCAGTGAGGTGGAAATGTGCCCATAATTAGAAAAGACGAGTACCTGAAACTGAATTTTTTCAAGGATGAACATAACGACAATGATCGTTTCACCCCTGAACTTAAATTTATGTTCAATCTCTACAGGAAGATTTACGACAAGCTATACAATTGGATGGTGGTCGTGGATCCCGAAGGCTACATCATTATGATGACAAAGAGTTATTGCGACTTCGTAGGTGTCACCCAGGAATACGCCGTTGGCAGGCATGTCACGGAAATCATCGAGAACACAAGGATGCATATCGTCGCACAGACGGAACAGAAAGAGATTGGTGCCCTCCAGGAAATCAAAGGCAACATGATGATTGCAGACCGTATTCCGCTCTATCATGAAAATAAACTCATCGCAGCTGTCGGCTCTGTCATATTCAGGGATGTCAGTGAACTTGATTCTTATGTCAAGAATATCCAGCAGATGGAAAAACAGCTTGACTTCTACAAAAAAGAACTTCAGAAGGCGCTCGGTGGAATCTATACTTTCGATAATATCGTAGGAGAGAGCGAGTCCATCAGCAAGGCAAATGAAATGGCCATTAAAGTCAGTACCTCGAGGTCGACTGTGCTGATCCTTGGAGAGAGTGGAACCGGTAAAGAACT